>JBHIAO010000133.1:0-12487 GCA_046758565.1 Anaerolineae bacterium | reverse complement strand
GAAGGTCTCTGGTCGAACACCCTTGGGCTCGACGCCGATAGCGGCGACGCCGGCGTCTATCAGTTCGTCCACGTAGTCGGGAGTGAGCGAGGTTCCGCTGGGGTCCGGGTGCAGTCGCGCGCTGGGGTCAGGGTTGAGCTGGCGCAGGGCGTGGTAGACCTCCGAGGTCTGTCCCTCCCCCAACTTGTAGATGCGCCCGCGGGTCAGAGGCGGCTGCGGCGACAGCCATTTTCTGCGCGATATGGTGCAGTTATGCAGATGCTTGGGATGAGGCCGGCGCGCTACTTGCGTTCGTATCGTCCCATGAGCTGGGCCTGGCCGATAACGTGTCCTTTCAGGGCTTGCTCGACCTCGGCCCGCGAAGTGCCACTCGACAGGTTGAGTGTGTCAGTGTCCAGGGCGTACAGTGTGAAAAAGTACCGATGCGGGCCGTGGCCCGGCGGGGGGCAGGGCCCGCCGTAGCCGGCCGTGCCGAAGCCGTTCTGCCCGGCCGTGCCGATGTCGCCCGCCGGCAGTCCTTCGGATAGGCTCGTTCGATCAGACGGGATGTCGAAGAGCACCCAGTGCGTGAACGTGCGGCTTGGGGCATCGGGATCGTCCATAATGAGGGCGAAACTCTGGGCGTTGGCCGGCGCGTCTTGCCAGCGTAGCTCGGGGGACACGTCCTCGCCCTCGCAGGTGTAGCGCCTGGGGATGGTGTCACCTTCGCCAAAGGCGGGACTCTGGAGTGTAAAGGTGATCGGTTCACCCTTTGCTTGTGGGCCGGCAGGTGGAGCCGTCGGTTGGGCAGAGCAAGCTGCCAGTGTGAGCAGCAGGCTCAGGGCGAGTACGGCCAACGCCGGTTTGACATACTCGGGACAGTGGGTTCGTGCGTTCGTGCCCATGTTCTCCTCCGCTGACACGATTCGGTATACGGCTTTGGCTCAAAGTGTACCACAGGACGGGCAGGAATGCTAGCCGGCGGCCCTTCGCTCCTTTCGACCCCACCGATGCTGGCCATGCCCGTCTGGAGACGCTCGATCTCCTGTAGGTGCAGCAGGTCCGCGCCGATCAACGGCCCCAGCACGCTGGCGACGAAGGCGATGGGCGGCGCAAACTTAGGATCATTTCGGGATTTCAATTCTTGGCGCAGCCTGGGCCTGGGACCTCTGCGATGCAGCGTAGAGGAGGCTGCACGCAGCACCCACCATCGGGGGCAGGATCAGCGTTCGTAGCCCCACGGCTAGCGAGAAGTGGTCGGCGATCAAACCGGTCACGTAGGCACCCAGGCCGCCGGGCAACCACCCTAGCCCCATCACCAGGCCCGAGGCCACGCCGGCGCTCCAGGGCCAGGCTTCCTGGGCCATAACAATGGAGACGGGGAAACTGGCGCCGATCAGGAAACCCATGAATCCTAGCATAAGCGTCTGCAGAGGGCCGAGCCTGCTGACGAATAGCCATTGGGCCGGCCCCAACAGCAGTATACTCAGCGCCAGCACCTGCCAACGCCCGATACGATCGGAGAGGGTGCCGCCGGCCAGGCTGCCAACCCCCACGCAAATCAACAGCACGAACAACATCTGACCGCCGGCTGCCACGGATCGTCCCTGGCTTTCGATCCACGCCGGCAGGTAGGTCATCAAAGAGACCTGAAACCATGAGCGGGCCATCACGACCATCACGATCAAAACCAGCCCCAACGCGAGTCCATTCCTCATCGAACTCGGTTGCATGCTGGACTGAGCCGTTCGAGAGCGGGCGATCTGTCCCAATTGAAAGTACAGGAACAGGCCGATGGGGAGCGCAATCGGCATCAGGATGGACGTGCCATGCAACCCCAACCACGCGATGCCGGCGGTCATCAACAGCGGGCTGAAGGCTGCTCCGACGTTGCCGCCGACGGAAAAGATGGACATTGCAGCACCTTTGCGTGTACCACCACCGCCGGCCGATGCAATGACGGCGCCAGGTGGGTGAAAAGCGGCTGAGCCCAAACCACCCAGGGCAACCAGAAGCAACAGCGAGGGATAATTCCAGGTGAAACCGACCAGCCCCATGGCGAGGCCGATCCACACAACGCTCAGGGCGACGAGTCGGTCCGCGTGCCATCGATCGCTCAGGTATCCGAGAAGTGGTTGGGGCAACGTAACGGCGGCACTCGCCACCAGAGCGATGGCCCCAATCTGTGTGAAGTTTAGTTTCAGTGTTTGGATCAGTATCGGATAGACGACCGGCAGATAGTTTCCGCAGAGCTCGATGGTTAGATGACCGAAGGCAATAAGAAAAGCGGCACGTGCTGATTTTGGATTCATTTCGTGGACGCATGTCCCAAATCTGCATCCAGCGTCGCCAAATCCACCAGCGATGCGCCCACCGACTCGGCTTCAGTGCGGGCGGCTTCGGTAAACCCGGCGCGGGCGAAGAAGACATAGTGAATCTGCCAGCCCTTCTTCGGCACAACGCGCGGCGCTTTGTCCACCAGTTCGCGCACCACGGAGCGGCCGACCGTGCTTACACCCCATTTGCACTCTCCCAGCAAGATAGCCTGCTCTCGCCAGTTGATGGCCACCACGTCCACCTGCGCATCCGGCGACCAGTGGCTGCCCACAAGTTCCGGTGCAAAGGGCAGTTTACCGACGCGCGCCTGGGTGAGGGTCCACTCACGGCACAGTTCCTCGAAAGCCGTCCCTCCCACAAAAGCGCGGAACTGCTCACCGATGCGCTCCCAGAGAAGGCCCGTCAACTCTTGCTCGACCAGATTCAGGTTGGGGGCGATGAAACGGAAGTAGAAGCGTAGGTACGGATCAGCCAGGTGATAGCGGCTGCTCCGGCTGGTTCGGCGGCGCCCCGGGGGGACGGTAGCCGGGAGACGGCGCTCGATTAAGCGTAGCGACTCCAATTGCTTGAGGTATGGGCTGAGATAAGAAGAGGTCAGGTCCAACGTGGTGCCGATCTCGTGCGGCGTTCGTTGCTCCGCAGCCACGGCTTTCAACACGGCCTCGTAGGTCTGCGTTTCGCGGCGGATCACATCACCGACCAAGATAAAAGGTTCACTGCGGAACATACCAGTGCGTCTCATAAACAGGCGTTGGATGTTGGCCCTAACACTCTCGGCGTCGTTGAACCGCTCCAGGTAGGCCGGAATCCCGCCGGCCACGGCGTAGACGGCCACGCGTTCCGCAGCCGGGTAATGAGGTAGAAACTCTCTCAGTGCGGGAAAGGGGAGCGGATCTACCGGCAATTGAGCGGTGAAGCGCCCGTACAGGGGGGCCTGATACCCCATCAGATCGACCATCAGACCAATGTGAGAACCCGCCAGCACCAGGGTCACGTTGCGCTCTCTGAACAGGTGATCCCAGGCCGCCTGCAAGTTGGACGGCAGGGATGGGTCCGACTCGGCGGCGTAGGAGAATTCGTCCATAATCAGGATCACCGGCTGGTCGCCGATGAGCTGAGCGGCCGTCTCAAAGACATCAGCCCAGGTGTCAAAACGGGGCACGGCCTGGCTCTCGGGGTGGGCCCAGGCCCACAGGGCGCGAGTGAAGCCCAGGCGAACCTGAGCGGGCGTATCGCGGGTGGGCCACCCAATAGATAACCGGCCGGCCAGTCTGCTCTGCCCAATGCAGAACTAGCGTCGTTTTGCCCACTCGCCGCCGACCATAGACCAGGATGAACTGGGCGCCTCCCCGGTCCAGAACTGCATTTAATTCGGTCAGCTCGCGCTGGCGACCGACAAATTTACCCATCGCCACTCCCTCTTCTAAGCTGCTTATTATAAGCTGCTTCGATTGTAGCCCAAGAAGGATGGCCGGTCAAATGCACCGCCGATCTCAGGCGACAGCCCAACTGCTGATATTGGTGAACATATCGTTCCCCTGTTCAAAGCCGGTTCTGCTATTACGAGTTCCGTCACCCGGGTGGCAAGCCAATCTGGATTAAGATGGTTTACGAACCCAACCATTGGATCATTGCACATGGGGTGGGCTTCAATGTCTACCGCGGCCCGGAGTTGGTAGCCCAGGGCCAGCCGCTTGGGCTCGACACCCACACACGCTGGGTGAAGCTGGCCCCCACCGAGCCGACCACCTATCTGGTCCAGGCCTACAACTACATTCCCGAGATTCTGTTGACCTATCAACTAGCCGTCACGGAACAGCCGGTTGGTGAATGACGAAGAGGATTGGGGTTTTAGCGATGCTGTCCTGGTCACCTGTCCAGGTCCAGGATCCGGGCGCTGCCGGCACGGGTGACCACGATGACCATGGCGCCGGCGAAGGCCAGGATCAGGCTCGCCACCCTGGCAGGACTGTATCACGCTATTTGTTGTTGCCGCCGCACCCATGTGATTTGTATTGCTACTGCTGGTACAACTTTCTCTGGAAGCGGCGCAGGAGCCACATGATCAGCAGAATGTTGTAGATAAGCCCCACGACGAGGTAGGGCCAGGCTGTTCCCCCTTCGTTGATCACCCAGAACGCCTTGGCTGCCCAGAAAGTGGGCAGGAGCCCCAGAGCCACCTGCCAGCCAGGATTGATGAAATAAGCTACCAGCGGCCCCAGCATGAAGATGCCGAATCCCTTCATGAGTGCCAGCCCTTCCACTTTATTGTTGGCGAACGAGACCAGCAGCAAGGCGAAGAGCGGTGCCAACAGCCCGGACAGTAGAGCGACTGGCACCACCGCCGGCAGCAGGTCTAGCGGCATCAGCCCCGTCAGTGCCAGGGAGACAATGACGTAGAAGATGGTGAGCAGCATGGCCACGGAGATGCGATACGAGGCATAGCTCGTCATGGAAATCGGCGTGACCTGGAGCGCCGTCAGCGTGTCGTCATCGCGCTCGTCCAGCACCAGAAAGCCGAGGATTGCCCCGAACAGCATCGGCGTTTCCAGCACGAAGAAAAAACTGAGGAGCAACGGATAGTAAGGCACCAATTCTTGTCTGGGCGGATGGCCGTAACCCTATGTATGCCCTTTATCGGATAAGCAGGGGCACGTACAGATGGTGCACTAACTCGGGGTCCGGCGTCGTGATAGGCCTCGTCGTAACCCGCACCTGTCCGGGCCAGAAAACAGGGGAGTGCATGTCGTCAGCCGCTCCCACTCGGAAGTAGACATTCGGCTGATTGGGAGCTGTGATGGCATACTCGAAAGGATAGATGCCGTCTGGTATCCACGGGAAAGCGTATCTCTGATCGTACTCCCCTGACTCCGTGCCCCACTCTATCCACGTCTCAGCACCCCGATTGGTCTCCACCGACCAGGTGATAGTAATGGTCTGGCCGGCTGACACGACAGGCGGATAGGTGCCCGGCACCAACCGAAGGTGCGGAACCAGTGTGGGAGTCGCGGTGGGAGTCAGTGTGGATGTGGGTGTCGGGGTGATTGTCGGTGTCGCTGTGGGCGTGATCGGCGTTGGCGTCAGCGTTTCGGTCGCCGTCAGTGACGGGGTGGGGGAAAGCGTGGCTGTGGGCACTGGCGTCCGCGTCGACGTGGGCGTGGGGGTCAGGAATACTGTGGCGGTCGGCGTGGCTGTCGGGGGACCCGGCGTCCATGTTGGCGTCGGCAGTGGGCGCACTTCGAGGTCGGGCTGGAAGTAGATGTCGTAGTCGGCACCCAGCATGGTTCCCTGGCTCCAGAATAGGTGCACGCTGCGAGGAGCGCCGGCCGGCACGGCAACCGGCATGACCTCACCCAGTTGTGCCTGCGTCACCTGTACCGGCAGATCCCACTCGATGCCGTCCTCACTCGCTCGGTAGTAGATATCGGGCGGCATGCTCTCTAACGACAGCGTGTAGAAGACAGCTAGGGTCCCATCGTTCAGCAGCACGGGAAAACCATCGCGGCTGCCAAAGCCGGTAGAAATGGCAACAGGGGTTCCTTCCCAAGTGTACGGATCGTCTGACAACTGCGCGTAGACCTTAGAATCTGCTTCACTGGTGTGGTAGATCAGGAGATATCGCCCATCGGCCGTACGCGCGATGCGAGGCGACACGGCCGCCGGAGGATCGATGCGGGTCGGCTGCTCATCCCAGGTGACACCGCCGTCAGAGGATTGCGCGACGTAGATACCGCCGGCCAACAACTGATACACCATCGTCAGCCGGCCATCGTCTTCGACGATCACATGGGGGTTGATGGGGGACGCCGGCAACTGGTGTAGATCAATGGGGCCATGTTTCGTCCACGTGCCTCCGTCAGGCGATGTGGCACGGTGGATCCGGTACAGACCGTCCGCGTTTGATGTGTAGAACAGGACTAGTGTGCCATCGCTGAGTTGAACGAGCGACCCAACACGATCGTCCACCCTACTGTCGGTGCTCACAGGCGATGGATCACTCCAGGTGGCGCCGGCATCCTCGGAAGTAATCAGATACAGATCGTTCTGCAGCCCCTCACGGCGCTCGAACACCAAGAGCAGGTGCCCGTCCAGGGATAGCAGCGCAGAGGCATCGTCATACCCCGGCCCGGAGACAATAGGCGTACCGGGGACAGGCTCATACTGCAACGCGATAACAGCAACAAACAAGCCGGCCAGGACGACGAGCACGCCGGCCCTCTTGAGATCGCGCATGGATCACCCCGCTCGCATCTGATATCGATCGGAAGGCGGGCAGGTTTCTGTGTTATACAACGATGCAGTGGGGCGGAATGTTAGTGTGGGGTGCTGTTCAATTCTGGGCGAGGTAGATCGTGGCAGATATCTCGCGGCCCTCCGGTGTGCAATCTACGACCTGCTCTGTCGAAGCATTCCCAAACACCGTGGCGAGTCGTTTCAGGAACTCGCGCGACGTGTCAGCCGACCAGATTCCCAGGACACCGCCGGCCGTCAACCGCGACTTCAGGCGCTTGAGGCCGGCCAGACCGTACAACTCTTCATTGCTGTCGATGGCCAGCCAACCAGGGCCATTGTCCACATCCAGCAGCAGCGCATTGTAGATCACCTGTGTTTCCAGCAGAAACGTCACCAGATCAGTCTCGAATAGCTGGATTCGAGGGTCATCCAGGGGGGTGCCGGCCAGATCACCCAGGTAGTGTCGATTCCAGTGGACGATCAGTGGCTCAATCTCGACCACGTCGGCACGACCAACACGAGGGTCGGCCAGCGCGGATGCCAACGTATAGCCCATGCCCAGGCCACCGACCAGGACGTGCAGGTTGGTTCGCGTCGCCGGGAGCCGGGTCAGAGCCAGCCGTGCCAGAGCACGTGCCGAGGGTTCGTTGTAACTGGCCATGAGAAAAATGCCGTTGTAGATGATTTCATACACATCATCCCCACGGCGCTGGAGCTGAAGCTCGCCGTTCGGCGTAGTTTCGCGTGCGATGACGATTCGCATAGGAAAAGGGGAACTAAAGGGAACTAGAGGGGAACTAAGGGGAACTAACGCGGTCTTGATTCCCCTTAGTTCCCCTTAATTCCTCCCAGTTCCCCTTGCTTTCAGTCTGCCAGGTCCTTTGCCATCTTCAACTCGGCTTGCGGTGCGAAGTCTTCAGGGGTCTTGTGGATTTCCGGTGCCTCGACGAACTGATCGACCATGGTCCGCGTATTGGTCACGTTGAGCTGTTCGAAGAGGAAGGCGAATTTCTCTTCCAGAGCTGCTCCGATCTCACGCAGCGCGTCATCGGAGATGCCCCACCAATCGGACTTGACGCCGCCGAAGGCCTTCTTGCGAGTCTTGTAGATGAACTGGTCTTCAGTCTGGCCTTCTTTCCACTCGTCGGCGTGGTGCTCTTTGATGTAGGCATAGGCATTTTCGCGCACCTCGGCCGGCAGCGCCTCATGCTCGTAGATGAGGTTCTGGAAGCCCGTTGCCAGGTGGACCTCGCAGGCACCGACCTCGGCGAACTTCCGGAAGGCCGAGTCGGGCAGCGTGGAAGCGCCATGCTGGACCGCGCCGGCCAGCCCATACTCCTCCGTCGCCACGTGGGACAAGCGATGCAGCGTGTCAAAGTCAATCTTGACATCTGCTAACGTGCCGTCCGGCAACACAACGCCGCCATGACTTGTCCCCGTCTGAATGCTGACCTTGCTGAGGCCAACCAGATCGCCATCGAATTGCGACAGAGACGTGTCATAGCCGTCCATGTAGGCACGCAACTCCGGCTCGGTGGAGTTCTTGCCACCCACCTCACCGATTTCGCCGCCGACAGAGATGGTGACGCCCTCTGTCTCCAGGGAGCGAATGAAGGCCGTGAGTGCGGACGACACCTGGTAGTTCTGCCGCTGCTGCTCGGTCAACTCTACCTGGTTCAGGTCAACCAACGTGGAGGTGTCCACGTCGATGTTGTAAAAGCCGGCATGGATGGCTTCAGTGATCAGGTCCCTGACAGCGCTCACCTCTTTGTCAGGGGCCCTGGCAAACTCTTTAGCGCTCACCTGGAAGTGGTCGCCCTGGATGAAGAGGGGACCGCGAAAGCCCTCCTTGATGGCGGCAGCCACCATAGCTGCTGTGTACTCGCCCGGCCGCTGATCGGTGTAGCCAATCTCAGAGCGAGCGATTTCGCAAATCAACGCGCCGACGTCGAGCTTGAGCGCTGCCCGAAAGACGGCGCGGGCCATGTCGTAGGCAATCCCGCGCAGGTTCATGGCCGGCACCGTGAAGTCCGTCGGCACGTCACCTCGGCCGCGGGCGATGTAGAAGTCATGAATCGAGGCCGGCCGGACCCCCAGAGCCTGACCGATCTCCCAGATCAGCCAGCGAGCTGCTGCACGTCGTTCAACCGAACCGAAGACGGCATCGCGGATCAGCCGGTCGATCGCCTCCCGACGCAAGCCGGCTTCGTGCACGACCGAGACAGCTCCGTCAGCAGTCAGCCTCACGAATGATTCCACGTAGGCAAAATCTGCCATCACGTGATCAGGTTTCATTGATGCTCATACTCCTTTCACAGTTTAGTCCGACGTCCTAATACCAATACCTTTCGAATAAGCGGCGTCCAGATTTCGGAAGTCTCAGAAGCGCCTTGAACTGGCAGAGTTCCAGCCGATTTCAGGCCGATTCTGCTTCGGAAGACACATCACCAGACTTCCGAAGTCTTATTTGAAAGGTATTGGTCAGGTTTCGCAGCATAGCCGACCCGAGGCATCCCGCATCCCGCATCCCGTATCCCGCATCCCGCATCCCGCATCCCGTATCCCGTATCCCGCATCCCGCATCACGCATCACGAACGTAGCGATACTTGTCCCGCGTGCGATATTTCTCCATCATGCGCTCGAAACAATCCTGCAGGTCAATACCCTGCGAGTTGGCCAGGCAGATGATGGCGTACATGATATCCGTCAGCTCCATGCCCAGGTCCTGGTCGGGTTCGCTGTCTTTCTTTGGCTTCTCCCCGAACTGGTCGTTGATCAGCCGGGCAACTTCACCCACTTCCTCGACGATGCGCGCCAGATTCGACATTGGCGACCAATAGCCACCACCCCATGACTGTACCCAGTCATCGACTTCTTGCTGGAGCTCCCGAAGTGACTTGTCTTTGGTCATGTGGTTTCCTCAAGCGTGAAACGTGAAACGTAAAACGTGAGGAGTTGTGGACGAGCGTAGTCATCACGCATCACGTTTCACGCAATACGCAGTACGCACTAGCTCGCAAAGTATCGCAGCGCCTCGGTAATCTTCTCCTCGAGGCTTAGATCCCCATCGGGTAGATGCCGCATGGCCTCCTGAGCCTCGGACCGGCTGTAGCCCAGGCTCTCGAGGGCGGCGATGACTTCTGCGTCTGTCATGCTGATTTCGCCGGCCGGCACCAGCTCACCCAGATCGATCTTGCCTTTCAGGTCCAGGATCATGCGTTCCGCCGTCCGCTTGCCCACGCCGGGCGCCCGGGTCAGCAGGCTGACGTTCCCCTCCGCTATGGCCATGCGCAACTGGTCGGGGGTCAGGGCTGACAGCAGGGCCAGGGCAACGCGCGGGCCAATGCCGGAGACCGTCAGGAGTTTCTGGAATAACGCTCGCTGATCGATGGTGCTGAAACCGTAGAGCGACAGTTCGTTCTCCCGCACATGCAGGTGGGTATACAGCGACACGTCAGACCCTTCACGCCCCAGGTCGTTCATGACGGGGGCCGGCACGTGGACGTAGAACCCGACGCCGTTCACATCGACGATCACTGCGTCTTCTTCGCGAAGCTGCAGCACGCCCCGCAGCACGGCAATCATGGCAAGCTAGCTCCTTTTGACACGTTGGGATTATACTGTAAGAGCCGGCAAACATCAAAGATAGTTGTCTTGCCCCTGCCAGCGGCTCAGATCCATCTCCATCCGCTGCCAGCCACGGGTTTTCCGTTGCAGGCGGGCAGATAGCTCGTTGCGCTAACGGGCGCCGACGCGGACGAGTGGGAGGTAAGTCGGGGGTGGCTTGTACACAAGCCGGTAGATGGTGCCAGTCCCCGGAGGTGCCGGGAAAATGTCCTCCTGGCAGGAGAAGTACAGGCTGCCGTCGGGGGCCGGCTCGACGGCCAGCATATTGTGATCCCCTTCCAACTGGCCACAGTTTGTCAGTACCGTGGTTACCTCTAGATCGCCACCATCCTCGGGAATTTCGACCTGATAAAGCGTACCCGTATTCCACGCGCCGATAAACAGGTCATTGGTGTATTCCGGTGGCCGGCTTCCAGAATAAAACGCCGCACCTGTCAGGCTTGGCGGCGGGTCGAAGACCAACAGTGGCGCAATGTACTCTGGGCCTGGGTCCACACATTTGCCGGCCTCCTCGCTTAGGGGCCAGCCGTAGTTGCCACCTGCCACGATATGGTTCAGTTCATCGTTGCAGGCCGGCCCGTTGTCCGTCACGTACAGCTCACCAGTCTCAGGATGCCAGTCAAAGCCGAAGACGTTCCGTAGGCCGTAGGCGTATACGGCTGGATCGGCCGCCGGCTGATCGACGAAAGGATTGTCTTCGGGGATGGTGCCGTCGGGATTGAAGCGCAGCAGCTTGCCCGCCCGGCTACTGAGGTCCTGGGCAATCTGCCAGCCGCCGATCTCGCCGATGGACAGGTAGAGTTTACCATCGGGCCCAAAGCCCAGAATGCCCCCGTTGTGACAGCACCCGCCAGACACCGGAAGATCATTGACCAAAACCGTCATGTGTGCGCCGACCCAGTTGGTGCCGGACAGGACAGCCGTGTGGCGCAGAATTTGCCCATGCTGGCGGGGGATAGCCTCAGTGGGGGCAGCGGTGCGGTACGCGTACACGAAGCCGTTCGCTTCGAAGTCGGGGTCCAGGGCCAGGCCCAGCAATCCTTTCTCCTCAAAGGGTGTGGAGTCTGCCAGATCGACGACGGCGAATGGCGCCGGCTGCACCTGCCCATCGACCATGACCCGGATGGTGCCAGTCACCGGCCTCTCGGCTCCGACGAAGCGCTCGGCGAAGAACAGCCGGCCGTCGGGGGCAAATCGAAGAGCCACGGGGAAGGTGACGCCGTCGGCGACGGTCTCCAGCTCCACGTTCGGTGGGAGCGCCAATGGTTGCGCCTGCCCGAACACGACACGGGTCAGCAGGCCGGTCAATACCACGGGTATGAGAGCCAGCAACAGTCGATCAACACGGTGCATCACTCGACCTCCTCTCTACTCACGGATGGGCGGGTCCAAAGCATCACGTAGGCCGTCGCCCATGAGGTTGGAGCCCAACACGGCCAGGAAGATGGCCAGTCCCGGCAAAGTGGCCATCAATGACAGGGCCAGCGGGATGCTGGGAAAGGAAAGCAAAACGTCTGCAATCCGCTTTGACAGTGCGTTGATACCGATACTATAATCATCAGCGAGAGGAGGCGTATTGTTGCGACCGCTGAAAAAGATCTTCACACCTGCCGAATATCTGGCGATGGAACAAGTCGCTGATTATAAAAGCGAATACTATACCGGTGAAATTTTCGCCTTGGCAGGGGGAACTGCCGACCACAGCCTGATCGCAGGAAATGTCATCCATGTGTTCAACGAGCAGCTCGAATCCGAGCCCTGTCGTGTTTTTACCAGCGATATGCGCTTGCTCGTCCAGCCCAGCGGCTTGTACACCTATCCCGATGCGATGGTGATTTGCGGCAGAATTCAATTCGTCGAGCGCCGGAACGACACGGTGACCAACCCTACCTTGATCGTCGAGGTGTTGTCCGAATCCACCCGCGAGTACGATCGCGGCACCAAATTCAATTTCTACAAGCAGATGCCCGGTCTGCGCGAGGTCGTGCTGGTCGAATCCGAATACCCGCGCGTCGAATGTTATCGGCGTGCCCAGGGAGACCAGTGGATGATTGAAACGTACGACGACTTGGACGCCATCGCGCGGTTAGAATCGCTCGCCTGCGACATTCCCCTACGCCGGATTTACCACAAGGTGTCATGGCTGGATTGACCGCCAGCCGGATTTCTCAAAACCTCACTAGGTTCGCAGCCTGGCCCTGAACGCCGCTTCAGCCCGCCCGACGATCCGATCCTGCACTTCAGCCACTTCTTCATCGGTGAGGGTGCGGTCCTGGGCCTGATAGGTGAGGCTGTAGGCCAGGCTCTTCT
>JBHIAO010000132.1:0-12631 GCA_046758565.1 Anaerolineae bacterium | reverse complement strand
GCTTGAGCGCTACTTGACATCACGTGGGAAATGGTATATATTTCTGACCATTAACCATTTAGAGAGGAGGCTGTCATGCGGCTGGTAGAGACTTGTGGTCTGGACTCGAGCGACAGGGACAAGGCGTGCCAGGAAATTGTCCAGCGAGTGCAGAAGGAAGGCATCCGCGGCATCAGGGTGGGCTTGTGTGATCTACATGGTATCTCGCGGGCCAAGACCGTTTCAGCTGAGCACCTGGAGCACGTTCTCTGCGAGGGCATGCCCATGCAAACCCACATCCTCGCTGCCGACATGCAGGTCGTTGATGTCCAGGCCGGCACCAGCTATGGTATGGAGCGCTTGCTCTCGAACTTTCGGCTGATCCCCGACCCGCACACCTTCCGAGTGCTGCATTGGAGCCCAGGGTGGGCCAGCATGATCGGCGACCCCTACTTCATGGATGGGTCGAAGGCCATGATCGCGCCACGCCACGTCTTGCGGCAGGTGCTCGACCGCGTACGTCAAATGGGCTACCGGGTCCGCTTTGGGTCCGAGATGGAGTTCTACGTGTTCGACGGAACAGATGGCGATGGGAACCTGCAACCCACGACCCCGGACCACCAGTGCTTCTCCGAGCACCGGCAGGCCGAGGCTGAACCGGTGCTGGGGCCAATCATGGAGCACCTGGCTCGCCAGGGAATCGCCATCCTCGATTTCGAGAACGAACATGGCCCCGGTCAGTTCGAGCTGAACTGCCGTCCAGAAGAAGGTTTGGCTGCCATTGACGAACAGTTCTTCATTCGCGCGCTGGTAAAGGAAGTCATGCGCGCCCAGGGGAAGATGGCTACCTTCATGTGTCAACCGACGGCCGGCAGCGCCACCAGCGGCCTGCATTTCCACCAGAGCCTGCTTGCGTTGGACGGAAAGAATGCCTTCGCCGATTCAGATGCGGAGGATGGACTTAGCTCTGAATGCCGCTTCTACGTCGGCGGTCAACTCCACCACGCTGCGGCCCTTACCGCTTTTGCCTGCCCGACCATCACGGGTTACAAGCGCTATGCGCCGGGAACCTTCGCCCCGGTGAATGTCAGTTGGGGGCTAGACAATCGCACCGTCATGATCCGCGTGACGCCGGAGCGAGATCAAGCAACCCATATCGAAAACCGCCTGCCGGAGCCTGGCTGCAACCCGTATCTACTCGCCGCCAGCATGGTGGCCGCCGGCCTCGACGGCATCGAGCGCCAGATAGACCCTGGCCCTCCCCAGCAGCGTGACGTGGGCTCGGATACCTCGTTGCCGCCGGTGCCACGCTCTTTGGAAGCCAGCCTGGCCGCACTGGAGGCAGATGAGACGCTGCGGGAGTGGCTGGGGGATGAAATGACGACAGCTTTCCTCGCCCTCAAGCGATTCGATCTGGAGCAGTTCCGTAGCAGTCTTACCGATTGGGAGATCAAGTATTACCGATCGATTCTGTAGTCCTGTGGCCCTGGCCAAGCACATCATCTATGCAGACCGATACTACGACCTATAAGCTGTCAGTGCGTTCTACCGCCGAAGAGGTGGCACGGTTGCTGCGCTCCCGCATTCACAGTGGTGAGTTCAGCCCCGGCGATCGTTTCCCCAGCGAGCGGGATCTGGCCATAACGTTGTCCGTCGCCCGCCCGACACTGCGGGAGGCGCTAAAGATACTGCAAGGGGAGGGATACATAACAACGCGACGCGGCGTAACCGGCGGGACGTTCGTGAGCGAGCTAGAGATGCCGTATGACCAGTGGCTTGAGAAGATGCGCCGCAACATTGAGGATTTCGAGGACATTTTTGACTTCCGCATCGCTATTGAGATGCGGGCAGCGACTCTGGCGGCGCAGCGCCGCGACGACGAAGACCTGGCCGTGATGGAGGCGGCGGTCGAACGCATGTTGATGGTCGATTCACGCTCGTCGTTCCGCCAGGCCGATGCTCAATTCCACAACGCGGTGGCGCACGCTGCGCGCAACCTGCGCTTGAAGCAAGCGATTACCGCTGCCAGGGGTGAGCTCTTCATCCCAACCGATCGGCTCGTCTACAAGGAACTCGTCAACACCTCGTACCACGGGCATCGGGCCGTCTACGACGCGATCCGGCGCAGCGACGCAGTGGCAGCGGCAGCAGCCATGGAGGCACACATCGAGCAGGCGCGCCGCGAACTGCACATGGTCCTCTCCAAGGAGACGCCATGAGGGCGCCTCTAAGGGACACGGAAAAAACAAAACATCCCAAATCTAGCGCCGGCCGAGTGGGAGCCCTTCGACAGGCTCAGGATGAACTCCGCGACGTATCGAGGCCAAGCGGGTTGCTCGTGGGACCGCTCGCTGGTTTCGATACGCTTAAACCGCCAGCGAGTTCTAGCAGGTGGCATCAGACAGCGTAACAACAACCAGGAGGATATGTAATGCAACGCAGACATGAAGGCAAAGTAGCGTTCGTAACCGGAGCAGGCTCCGGAATTGGCCGCGCTACCACCCTGCGCCTCGCGGGCGAGGGAGCGAACGTTGCGTGCGTAGACCTCAACCTGGATAGCGCGCAAGAGACGGTGGAGTTGATCGCCGCAGCCGAGGGTGGCGGAGGGTTGGCGCTCGCAGCCGATGTGCGCGAGCGAACGATGATCGAACAGGCGCTGTCCGAGACTATCGAGGCGTTCGGCAAAGTCGACTTCCTGGTCAACAACGCCGGCGTCGTCACCATGACTGGCTTCCAGGACCTCACCGACGAGGAGTGGGACCTGGTGCTGGATACCAACCTGAAGGGTCAGTTTATCGTGGCTCAGATCGTTTCCAGGGCGATCGCGAAAAATGGCGGCGGGGCTATCGTGAACATGTCGACGATCGAGTCCGAAGTGGTCGTGAGTTCCACGGGCCATTGCCAGGTGCACTACAACGCTTCGAAGGGCGGCGTGCGCATCCTGACGAAGGCACTGGCTGCTGAGCTTGCCGAATATCACATTCGCGTGAACGCCGTGGCGCCGGGTGCCATTGATACGCTATTCACGGGGACTGACCTCAACAGCCCTGAAGCGCTGGCGTTCCTGAAGCAACGGCTTCTCATCCCGCGCCCCGGAAAGCCCGAAGAGGTCGCCGCCGCGGTTTCGTTCCTGCTGTCCGAGGACGCTTCATATATTACGGGGATCCAACTTGTCGTCGACGGCGGCTGGTTGGTCCGCTGACGGCGGTCATGTTTTGGGGAGAATTCGGGGAGATTCATGTTGTATAATATGCGCCGCACTCGCTCCCCCGATACAACCTCTGGTCACTGGAAAAATGAGGAGGACCCTATGTCGCCTGACGACGTTCTTCGACAGCTCGAGGCTGACAGTATTCATACTGTCAAGGTGGAGTTCCCCGACTTCTTCGGGATCGCCCGCGCCAAGGCGGTGCCGGCCAACCACCTCCCCCATGTCATTGAACACGGCGTGCAGTTCGCCATTCCCACGTTCGCGCTGGACCTGGCTGGCAACCCCGCCGAGGGCACCGGTGTGGCGGAAGAGATCGGCTACGCCGATATGACCGCGGTGCCCGATCTCAGCACTTTCTGCATCCTGCCGTGGGAACCGGGCACCGCCGCCGTCATCGCGGACCTCTACTACCAGGGCGAACCGATGGAGATGGCCCCCCGGCACATTCTTCAACGCATCGTCACCGCCTACGCCGAACAGGGCTACACTCCCATCGTCGGCAGCGAATTGGAGTTCTACCTGCTGCGCCAGGTGGACGGCCGGTGGGAGACCTATGCCACCTATCCCAGCATGGTCTACACCTGGAACGAGACGGTGGATGAGCTCCGCATCAGTCAGCAGATCGGGCAGGCCATGGAGGCCATGGGCCACCAGGTGACCGCCTATGCCCACGAGTTCTTCCCCGGACAGTACGAGATCAACTTCCTTCACGGCCCGGCGTTGGGGGTTGCTGACCAGACCTTTTTCTTCAAGCAAGCCGTGAAGGAGATCGCCCACAAGAATGGGCTGCTGGCAACCTTCATGGCCAAGCCGCGCAACGATCTGGGCGGCAGCGGCTATCACCTGCACATGAGTCTGCAAGATGAGCGCGGAGAAAACCTGTTCTACGAGCCCAACGACGTGAACGGCCTCTCCAGCCTGGCCTACAACTTCGTCGCCGGGCAGTTAACTCACGCCCGGGGCACCATCGTCTTATTTGCGCCCACCGTTAATTCCTACAAGCGATATGTGCCCGGGGCTTTCGCGCCGTACCACATCCTCTGGGGGCTGGACAACCGGACCTGCTACGTCCGCATCCCTCCGGAGCGAGATGGGGGCACGCGAGTGGAGAACCGCGCGCCGGATGGGGTGGCCAACCCATACCTGGCCATTGCCGTTGCACTGGCCGCCGGGCTGGACGGTATCGACCGGCGGCTGAACCCCGGGCCGCCGTACGAGGGGGATGCCTACGCGACGGCCAACCCCGCTGAGTTTGAGCTAGTGCCCCAATACCTTCACGATGCCGTTGATGAGTTGCTACGGGATGAGCACCTCTGCCAGATGCTGGGACCTGAGTTCGTCCAGGCCTACACCGCCGTCAAACGGCTGGAGGTACAGCGTTTCCGCGACCACGTGACCGACTGGGAGTTCAACGAGTACGCCTTTCATCTATGAGTTCGCCCAGACCTGAAGGATTTCGATCACCTGGAGGAGGAAGAAGATGACCAGAAAGCAAAGTTCACAAATGAAGATCTGGATCGCAGCGCTTGCCATCTTCATGTTGGTAGTAAGTGCGTGTACACCAGCGACGAAAGCGCCGGCAGCGCCCACCGAAGAGCCGGCGCCGGCGGCAACAGAAGAGCCAGCGCCGGCGGTTGCGTTCGATCTTGACGCCATCCTTGCTAACGCCGGCGGGGATTGTCAGGAGCCGACCGGTGATCCGCTGAGGATTGGCTATGTTGGCGATTTCTCGGAGTTGGGTGGTTTTGCCGACATCCCGGGGACGAAGGCTGCGGGATATATGGCTGAGCTCATCAACTGTGCTGGTGGGATCAACGGCACCCCGGTCGAGGTCAAAGTCTTTCCGGCTGATGCAACCGACCTGGATTTGACGCTGCGGGCCGCACAGGATGCGGTGGATGCTGGCGTCCATGCTGTGCTGGGCCCGCCGTTTTCGGATGTGGGGCTGCCGCTCCTGAACGTGCTGGGCGGCAAGATCCCGGCCATCCATGTCTCTTCAACCGAAGTCGTCCTGGCCGATCCGAGCAATTACTCGTTCCTGATGACCTTCACGGATGCAGTCCAGGGCCATGCCGCTGGGGAATGGGCGTTCAAGAACGGCTACAAGACGGCCGTGATCATGACGTCCGATGTCGCTCCTTACTTCGAGGCGAACCCCACAGCCTTTGCCGAAGCCTTCTCGGCCCTTGGCGGCGAAGTGTTAGGCGACTTCAGCTACACCTTGGGTGATGATGACTACTCCAGCCAGGTGAACGAGATCGCCGCGTTGGATTCGCCCCCGGACTTGCTGTATACCGCCAACATCATGCCCTTTATTGATGTCCTGGTGGGTCAGTTGCGCGCCGCTGGGCTTACGGATATGCTCATCATGGGCCCGGACGGCTTTGATGCAACCCGCGTGATTGACGGTGAAACGACTGATGGGGTTGTCTATACGACGCACGGCTTCCCGTCCCCGGGTTCACGGATGAAGATCTTCCTGGATGCCTATGAGGCCGAAAAGGGTGAAGCCCTTGAATCCATCGCTTTTGGCCCGCTGGCTGCGGACGCCGTCCTGACCATTTCGCAGGCCTACCTGGCCAGTGGAAAGCTGGATTCGATTGCCATTGGCGATGCCATGCTGGCGATGGAGTCGTTCGACCTGATCTCAGTGGACAGCGCCAGCTATCAGCGCTCGGGCGGCCCGGACGGTACGGTAACCCGAGACGTGTATATCGTTCAGAATGTGGCTAGCGTCCCTACGTTGTTAGATCAGTTCATTCCTCAGGATTAACTCGGAGTAATGCTGGTCGTAGAAGGCATTACAACGAAATACGGGGATATCGCTGCTATTCGTGATGTCTCGCTTACCGTTGGGGCCGGCGAGCTGATCTGTCTCGTCGGCCCCAACGGGGCTGGCAAAACAACGACCCTGGAATCAATCGTCGGACTGCTACGCCCGGCCCAGGGGCGGGTTGTGTTTGAGGGCGTTGACATCACCGACGCTGAACCGGACGAGTTGTTGAGGAAGGGTATCGCTCTGGTACCTGAGCGGCGGCGGCTCTTTGCTAATTTGACGGTAGCTGAAAATCTGCTCGTGGCCGGCAGTACACTTCCTTCTAAGCTTCGTAAGCCGCGGGTTGAAGAAATGATCGAGTTGTTTCCGGTGCTTGGCGAGAAGAGATCAGTCTCAGCCGGCTATCTGTCCGGTGGCGAAGCACAACAACTTGCCATTGCGCGTGCACTGATGACGGCCCCACGGTTGCTATTGATGGATGAACCCTCGTTGGGGCTGGCCCCCCTTCTGGTTGATCTGGTGTTTGATCTCCTGGTACAGCTCCGGTCGAACGACCGGGCGCTGTTGGTGGTTGAGCAAAATGCGCGGCGGGCGCTACAAATCGCCGATCGGGCCTATGTGCTCCGCAGCGGGGAGATTGTTGATCAGGGAACAGGTGCGGAACTGCTTGGCCGGCGTGACCTGTTCGCCAGCTATCTCGGGTCGCCGGCCGATTCTGAGTCAGGGTTTCAAAATGGGTAGTTTTCTTCAACCGGAATTGGTGCAACAACTTGTTGATGGTATTGGTCGTGGTGGTAGCTACGCGCTGCTTGCGCTGGGCCTGGCGATCATCTTTGGCGTCATGCATTTGCTTAATTTTGCACATGGTGAACTCATTACGGTCTCCGCCTATGTGGCCTATTATCTTTCCATCTCCGGCGCCAACTGGTGGGTGATAGCTTTTGCGATCATCGTCACATGTGTTGTGTGTGCGGTGGCGATTGATTTCATTGCCTTTCGCCGGGTGCGGGAGAGCAGTGACTTTACTATGCTGTTGACCTCCTTCGGCGTGGTTATTCTGGTGCGGGCTGCTTTTAGCCAGTGGGTCGAGATGACGCCGCGCAATTTTCACAAAGCTAGCTGGATCTTTAACACGGTGGACATCGCCGGCATCCGTCTTGAGGTCTACGACCTGGCCGTCATTGCCATCACAGCGGTAACCCTGATTGTGTTGACGATTGTTCTGCAGCGTACCATGTTTGGGCTGTCACTCCGGGCGGCTTCGGAGGACTTTGATGCGGCCCGTTTAATGGGGATCAATTCGAATCGGGTTATCCGCAATGCATTTGCCCTCTCCGGTCTCCTGGCCGGTATCAGTGGAACCATGCTGCTGCTTCGGCGCGCGCAGGCCGATCCGGGGATGGGGATTGAAGTGCTTCTGCCCGGATTGCTGGCGGCGATCATTGGCGGCCTGGGTAGTTTGAGGGGGGTGGTGCTGGGCGGCTTCGTTATCGGAATCCTGGAAGTCATGCTTCGGAGCCGAATATTGCCCGATGATCTCAGTGGCCTTACCGACCTGTTTGTCTTCATTCTCATCGCATTGCTCTTTGTGATCAGGCCGTATGGACTCATCACAGTCCGGCGAGTGGAGAGGGTCTGATGTCGGCCAGCATCACGGCTCAAGGACGGGTGGTTGAGTCCGGAGAATCGGCCTGGGCGCGTTACGCCCGAGCAACGGTCGGCGCCTGCGCCTTGAGTCTGATGTTAATTGCGGGCGCCCTGCTGATCACCCTCGGAGAAGGCACTTCCAGCCGCGACTTGCTGGCCAACCAATTCCTGATCAACGCCATCATGGTTGTGGGGCTGCAGGTCTTTATCGGCAACACGGGCATCATGTCATTCGGTCACATGGGTTTCGCCACCATCGCCGGCTACATCGTGGCATTGCTCACGATGCCGGTGAACCGGAAAATGCTGCAAATCCCCGATGCACCCTTCGGCATTGTCCACCTCAACTTCCCGCCCGGGATAGCCACACTGATCGCCGTTGGCGTGGTGGTCCTGTTCGCTCTCCTGCTCAGTGGGGCGCTCACACGGTCCGGGCAGGGGGCGTTTGCAGCCACGATCATTACGCTCGCCTTGCTATTGATCGTTCATGAAGCGGCAACCAGTTGGATCGAGCTCACCGACGGCGCCAGCGGACTGGGCTTTATTCCAAGGCTTGAGAATCGAACCCCGATCTTTGTTGCCCTTGTTGCCAGCGTCATCGTGGCTCGCATCTTCGGTGAGACACACCTCGGCCGCTGGGCACAAGCGAGCCGGGAGGACAGCGTGGCGGCAGAAGTGCTCGGTATGGATGCCAGAAAGCCCCGGGCCGTAGCTCTCATCATTAGCGTGGCCATTGTTGCGGTGGGCGCGTCGCTGAAAGTACAGGATGTCGGCGCGATGACACCCAGGGTGATGTATTTTGACGCCACGCTGGTCACCCTGGCGATGTTGGTTGCTGGAGGCCGGGAGTCTGTCACGGGTGCGCTTCTGGGCGTTGTGCTGATCACCGCCGGGAACGAATTCTGCCGCGTTGCCGGCTCTAATTGGGACATTCCGGGGCTCGGGTGGCTGTTGCGCCCCACATTGACACAGTTGTTCCTGGGAGCCGTCATGCTGGGCACCATGCTCCTGAAGCCCGAGGGCCTGATTGTGAATTGGGAACTGGACTACTTGCTGCTACGTCGCCGGCGACAGAAAGAACAACGACCAGCAGCACCACAATTGAGTGGTGTGCGGGGGGACGGGCGGAAAACCCATGTTCTCAAGGCGGACAACCTGACAGTTGATTTTGGAAGGTTTCGCGCCCTCAATCGTGTCACCATTGAAGCACGCTCGAATGAGATTGTGGGGGTCATTGGGCCAAATGGTGCCGGCAAGACCACGCTAATCAACGCCATCACCGGCTTTGTGCACACCACGGAAGGCACGGTGACATTGGATGGGCAACTGCTGACCGGAAAACAGCCTTATCAGATCGCAAAAGCCGGCATTGCTCGTACTTTCCAGAATCTGCGCCTGTTCAAGGGGTTGTCTGTCCGGGAGAACGTTGCCGTGGCAGCCATCACAAATGAGTACTTGGACCATCGAGACCCAGACGCTTACACCAGCCAGCTTCTCGTTTCCGCGAATCTCTGGGAGCAGCGGTATGCCCTGGCGACTGAAGTGGATTCTGGGAGTCAACGGCGCCTTGAATTGGCCCGGGCAGCCGCACGGAGCCCGCGTTTTCTGCTACTGGACGAGCCAACTTCCGGCATGAATGACGACGAGTCGGCAAAGATGGTTGACCATATTCGTAAGATTGCAGACTCGCTAAACGCCGGCGTCATCGTAATCGATCACGATCTGCGATTCATTACCCGGATTTGCGATCGCGTTTATGTACTCGACTATGGCACGCTCCTGGCAAGTGGCACGCCAGCGGAAATTCGGGCGAACGAGGCAGTGCGCGTTGCTTACCTTGGCACTAATTAGTCTTGTAGTCTCGTAGTCTCGTAGTCCGACTACCCGACTACCCGACTACCCGACTACCGGACTACCGGACTACCGGACTACCGGACTACCCGACTACCGGACTACCCGACTACCCGACTACCCGACTATGGAGGCGATAATCTAATGTGTGGAATTGCCGGTATTCGTCTGAGCCAGGAAGGGCCGGTGGGCCAATATCTGGTGGACATGATGACCGCGCTGCGCCACCGGGGAACCGATTCCACCGGGTTTGGCCTGTACGGCGCGTCACGAGAAGATCGCCTGATCGCACGGCTGCGCGTGGAACCCCGGGATCGGTTGGACCAACTCCTGCAAGAGGTCGTGGGCGCTTTGCGCGACAGCGGTGGTGATCTGCGTGCCGACCCAACCTGGGACCACAAGGATGATGCCCCGGATGCCTTTATCCGGCTGGAGATCACCCCTGAGGTGGACATCGATCGGCTGACAGGCGACTGGCTGGACCTCGGGGGAGTGGAAGTGCACAGCTTTGGGCATGCGTTAGAGATCATCAAAGACGTGGGCGATGCCCAAACCGTCGCCGCCCGACATGGGATCACCGCCTTCCAGGGCACCCATGGGCTGGGACACTGCCGGCTGGCCACCGAAAGCGACGTGGACGTGTGTCACAGCCACCCCTTCTGGGCGCGCCCGTTCCCGGACATCGCCATCGTCCACAACGGACAGATCACCAACTACTACAAGTACCGCCGGCTGCTGGAACAGGACGGCTACCAGTTCTGCAGCGAGAACGACTCGGAGTTGATTGCCGTCTACATCGCCGATCGCATGAAGCACGGCGAGCCTTTCGAGCAGGCACTCCGCCATTCGGTGACGGCGCTGGACGGCGTCTTCACATACTTGATCTCGACCCGCGACGGCATCGGTCTGGCCAAGGACCGCCTGGCCATCAAGCCGATGATCGCCGTCGAAGCGCCGCACATGGTAGCCATGGCCACAGAAGAACAGGCCCTGCGCCAGGTGCTGCGCGAAGAGATCGACACGGTGAGCTACGGTCCCCGCGAGGTGCTGGTATGGAATCATCAGGCAATACAGAATTAGATCTCATCACCTTCGACGCCGATGAGATACCCCGCCGCGAGCTCAACGCGCGCCTGCGCGAGCTCCTTCAGGACGGGGCGGAAGTCGTGGTGACCAACCCGCGCTCCCGTCACAACCTGGGGGTGGCGCTGCCCGGTCCGGGCCGGGTGCGCTTCGAGGGGAGCGTCGGGTACTACTGCGGCGGGCTCAACGATGGCGCGCACATCGAGGTTTCCCACAACGCCGGCTGGGGAACCGGAGAGGCCATGGCACAGGGCTTTATCCGCGTGCGAGGCAACACTGGGCAGAGCACCGGCGCCTCGATGCGCGGCGGCACCATCGTCGTGGAGGGAGATGCGGATGCCCGGTGCGGCGTGGCCCAGAAGGGCGGCGACATCATCGTGGGGGGCCGGGTGGGGTTCCTGTCCGGCTTCATGGCCCAGGCGGGCAACCTCATTGTGCTGGGCGATGCGGCCGACGGTCTGGGCGATTCCCTCTACGAGGGCAACATCTACGTAGCCGGCCGCATCGAGGGCCTGGGCGTAGACGCCAAGGTCGAAACCCCCACCCCTGCCCAGGTCGCTGAGATCGAGGCCATCGTGGCGTCGGTGGGGTTGCCACTCCCTTCAGGCGAGTGGCAGCGGGTCGTCTCTGCGCGCAAGCTCTGGCATTTCGACAAACGGGAGCCAGAGGCATGGCTCAAGATATAGCATGAAGAGGAGACTCATGAGTCACGACATAAAACCTGAACCGCGCAGTCACATCTGGACCCCTTATGTGATCCGCGACATCCAGGCCAAAGCCGAGCTGGGGCGCTATCAGATTCGAGGCTTCTCCACCTTCCAGCGCGTCCCCACCCTCGACGACCTGGTGTTCTTGCCGGCGGCCCTCACCCGCCTGCCGCTGGAGGGCTACCGCGAGTACTGCGAAACCAGGACGGTGCTGGGCTATAACCCGGACCTGGTCAGCGAGCCCATGGAACTGGACATCCCCATCTACATCGCTTCCATGAGCTTCGGCGCCCTCAGCCGCAATGCCAAGGTGGCTCTGGGTCTGGGAGCCACCGCCGTCGGAACCTGTACTTCCACCGGCGAAGGCGGCATGCTGGCCGACGAGCGGATCGCCTCTGAGAAGCTGATCTACCAGATGACCCCCAGCCGCTATCAGCTTGATCTGGAACATCTGCGCCAGGCGGACGCCGTCGAAATCGCCGTCGGCCAGGGGGCCAAACCGGGCACCGGCGGCATGTTGTTGGGGATGAAGGTAATCGACCAGGTGGCCGAACAGCGCCAGCTTCCCAAGGGTATCGATCAGCGTACTTCCGTGCGCCACCCGGACTTTCTGGGGGCGGACGACATGCAGATCAAGATCGAGGAACTACGGGATGCCACCGGTTACCGGGTCCCCATCTTCATCAAGCTGCCGGCCTGCCGCGTGGAGCAGGACGTGAAAATCGCCGCCAAGAGCGGTGTGGATGTCATTGTGATCGATGGCATGGAAGGTGGCACAGGCGCTTCACCGGAGTTTCAACTCGATCACACCGGCATACCCACCCTGGCCGCTATCCCGGCCGCCCGTCGTGCGCTGGAGGACATCGGGATGTATGGCAAGGTGTCCATCGTGATCTCGGGTGGCATCAAGAACGGCGCCGATGTTGCCAAAGCCCTGGCCCTGGGGGCCGACGCTGTGGCCATCGGCACGGCCTCAATGATCGCCCTGAATTGCAACGCACCCATCTACGAGGAAGACTACGCCGCTCTAGGAACCATGCCGGGCGCGTGCCATCACTGCCACACGGGACGTTGCCCCGTGGGTGTCGCCACCCAGGATCCCGATCTCGCTGCCCGGCTGGATGTGGACGAGGCGGCTGAACGCCTCGCTAACTTCCTGCGTGCCATGACGATGGAACTCACCATGATCGCCAAAGCCTGCGGCAAGTCCGACGTTCACAACCTGGAGCCGGAAGACCTGCGCGCCCTGACTCTGGAAGCGTCGGCGATGACCGGGGTGGCCCTGGCGGGAGTGGACAAGGTGGTGGCGCCGTGGGGGTAGGGGTTGGAGATTGGAGATTGGAGATTGGGGATTGGAGATTGGAGATTGGAGATTGG
>JBHIAO010000131.1:0-12671 GCA_046758565.1 Anaerolineae bacterium | reverse complement strand
GTCGCACCCTCTGGAACGGCCCCTTCACCAACCTCCTCACCACCCGGGTAGTACCGAGCATCGACAGCGTCAGCCCCATTGAAGGTGACGGCATATTCCACAATGCGGCTCAGGACGGCATCATCCGTATTCCCCAAAGCCAATTCTCGGGCTCCGGCCAGTGCAGCCGCATCGGCGGCATTCTGCATGCGCCGGCGCTGAGACAACAGCCAGCCACTATCGCCAACCATCACTAACATGAGTGTAACTACCAGCACCATGCTTAAGGCCGCTATTACCAGATTCTGACCGCTCTCGTCGTGTCGTAGCTTATGAGCCAATTGTCCGGAAAACATGAAAGTCTACCCTCCTGTCTGTCACCGCTCGGAACGCAGACTTTCGACCGCTTTCGGCAACCTGGCAGTCATAGCCTATTCGGCCTTAGACCCATGGCTTTGCGTCGTCGGCTTTCGCCGAGTTTGCCTTTATCGAGCGGTGAACGAACTATTCGATCTGCACAATCATTCAGGATTATACTGCGCGGGACTCGTGTCTATACTTCAACGTGTGAGTATGCCGTGAATCTTGTGTGAAATCAAGTTCTGTACCCAAACCCTCCTTGCTCCATGGATCCAACGCAACTCATCGCCCTGTTCTTGGTTCCCCTCGGCTAACCCGTTCTCGCCAGGCCAGGAGACTTAGGCGTCGTAGCCCATGTTGACCTCCCGGCCGTTTCGTGGTAAAAGTGGTATGTCATGATGCGATCAACGGTTCTGAACGAACTGCAAACTGAGATTTGGCGGGCCGAGCGGCGCGAAATCCAGCGATTGTTGGAGTTGCTCGCCGGCTGGGACGCAAGCCGCGAAGACTTGGCGAGGCTTCGCGATGCCCTGACGCAGTTGGACGAGCTGTTCTTGCTGGTCGTGGTTGGCGAGTTCAACAGCGGGAAATCAGCCCTCATCAATGCGCTCCTTGGTGAGACCTACCTGGCTGTTGGGGTGACGCCCACGACAACCCAGATTCACATTCTCAAGTACGGTGAGCGCGGGCCGGCCGAGTTCGCCGAAGACGACATCTGGGTGCTTCACTATCCGGCCGAATTCCTGCGCGAGATCAACATCGTCGACACGCCGGGGACGAACGCTGTTCTCCGTGAGCACGAGACCATTGCCCGCGACTTTGTACCCCGCAGCGACCTGGTCGTCTTCGTCACCTCAGCCGACCGGCCCTTCACCGAGAGCGAGCGCGCGTTTCTCGAGCACATCCGCGACTGGGGTAAGAAGGTCGTCGTCGTCATCAACAAGATCGACATCTTGGAGACCGAAGCGGCTGTCAGAAAAGTGACCAACTTCGTGGCCGGGAACGCCCAGCGACTCCTCGGGACGGCGCCCGAGATGTTCCCTCTGTCATCCAGGTTGGCACTGCGCGCCCGACGAAACGGCGAAATAGACGAGGAGGTCCGGCAGCGAAGTGGTTTCCCACCCTTCGAACAGTACGTATTCGACACACTGAACGAGGCTGGTCGGATAAAGCTCAAGCTCCTGAGCCCTCTCGGGGTTGGGCTGAAAATGACCCGCGATTACAATGCGCTGGCCAACAAACGCCTGGAGGTATTGCAGGGCGATCTTGCAACTCTGAACGTCGTCGAACAGCACATGGAACTCTTCCAGGACGACATGACGTCCGGATTTGGCCGGCACCTGGCCAAGATCGACGCACTGCTGTACCAGATGCGGCTGCGCGGGGAGGAGTTCTTCGACGATCGCCTTCGCCTGCGCAGGGTGATGGACATGCTTAACAGCCGGCGCCTTCGCGAGGACTTCGAGCAAGACGTCGTGGCCAGCACACCCGAGCTCATTGAACAGCAGGTCGAGGAAGTCATCGACTGGATGGTGGAACGCGAGCTGCGCCAGTGGCGCTTCATCGCCGATCAACTTGGCCGCCGGCAAGAGGCCGGCACGCTCCAGGACGCAGCGCGTGAAGCGTCCAGCAGTTTCCAGTACAACCGCCGGCAATTGCTCGGCACCGTCGGCGGGCAGGCCGAGCGGGTGATTGCCCGCTATGATCGCACCGGCGAGGCCCGACGGCTGGCTGAGATGGTGCAGGACTCGCTGGCAACGGTCGGGCTCGTTGAGGTGGGGGCCGTGGGTCTGGGGTTGTTGCTCAAAGCACTACTGGCTGGCGCCGTCGCCGACGTTTCGGGTGTGCTGGCCGTAGGCGCTGCCGGCGTGTTGGGCGCTCTAGGGTTAACCATCATCCCGTACCGTCGCCGGCAGGCCAAGCAAGAGCTCAAAACCAAGACCGAAAAGCTGCGGGACCAGCTCCATCAGGTGTTGAGCGACGCCTTTGAGCGGGAAATGGAACGGGCATCAGACCGGTTGCGAGAGGCCGTGGCCCCATACGGCCGCTTTGTCCGATCTGAGCATCAGCGGCTTGAGTCAGTTCGAGGTGAACTGGGCGCTATCACGGCGGAGCTTCGCCGGCTGCAAGCCCGAGTTGAAAACCTGCTTGAGGTGTAGGAGAGGCGAGAAGGTATTCTCGAGAACCTACGTGCTCAGCCGTCTGATTGGATCGGTGGACTTCTTTGTTATCCGGTGTTGTTTAGCTCAAGCAGCCTCCCTAAATTCCTCACGTTGTGATTAGTACTGATCACAAAATCGCATTTTCTTCCTCTTCAACACAAACGCGCTCAGGTTGGGCTTTTCGTGGGAATTGAGACCACGGCTCACAACCTCGCCGCATAACCCCCCAAACCACTGAGCCGTTATAGTTGTTGAATTTTGGCCATAACGTCACGAGAGGAGCTTGATGAACCGACAACCGTCGATTCGGACGATCGGGGTAGGTCTTGCCATCGCCCTGGTCGTGCTTGTCTTTACCTCGCCTGTCCTGAGCAGCGTCGAAGGGCTGGCCCTGGCGCATGCGCCCGAATGGGTTCCGGCGCCCGCCAAAGACCTGGATGTTCCCGGTGAGCTCTTGGTGAAGCTGAAGACCAGTGCCGGCGAGCAAGCCGCGAAGAACTGGCTGAAAGAGAGTCCCTATCCTGTAGTGTCGAGTCTGGAAGCTCTCGGTGTCCACGTTCTGAGCGTTCCACCGGAGTCGCAAGACGACATCATGAAGGACCTGAGCACCGATCCGGCGGTCGAGTTCGTCGAGCCCAACCGCCGGCTCCCACATCAGGATGAGACCGACGAAGGCTTGATCCCGATCTCAAAAACCGACGCATCATTGCTCCTGACTCGGCCGAACGATCCACTGTTCTCGCCTTACCAGTGGAACCTGCACAATACCGGGCAAAGCATCTGCTACAGCTCGGGAAGCACATCGCTTGTATGCTACAGCAACTTGGCAGCCGATGCCGATATCGATGCACCTGAGGCGTGGGATATCTCCACAGGTGCGCGGGTGAGGATCGCGGTTCTGAGCACGGGTGTCGAACTGGACCATCCCGATCTCGCCGGCAAAATCGCTCCCGGCGGTTATGACTTCGTCAACGACGACGATGATCCATCAGATGATAACTGGCGCGGCACGTTCCAGGCTGGCATTGCTGCGGCAATGACCAACAATGGTCGGGATGTGGCCGGCGTTTCCTGGGGAGCCGAGATCCTGCCTATCAAGGTTCTCGACAGCGCAGGCGACGGCAACTGGGCGACGATAGCTAGCGGGATTATCCGCGCTGCTGATCTGGGCGCGCCTATCATCTACATCGGCACTGCCGGCTCCTCATATTCTCAGACAGCGGCCGATGCAATTGCGTACGCTCAATCGAAGGGAGCACTGATTATTGCCCCCGGGCATCTGCAATACCCGGCATTGTACGACGGTGTGATTGGTGTATCAGCCACAAACTTCTACGATCACCATACGAAGTGGACGGGTTCCGGAGTCCACATCGATGTCGCGGCACCGGGCTCCCTCATCGCCAGCACGATTTGGCGCGGCACTAATGCCGATGGCCGAGCGATCGGCAGCAACACCCCGGCGGCTGCAGCTCACGTAGCCGGTTTGGCAGCCCTCGTCCTGTCCGTCCATCCGGAGTACAGCGCCAACCAGATTGCAGAGTCCGTCCTGAACTCGGCCGACGATCTCGGCGAGCCCGGTTGGGACCCGAAATTTGGCTACGGGCGCATCAATGCCTATCGAGCATTGACCGGGGCTACGCCGGCAGCGACGATGACACTGCGACCGCCGGCCACCGCAACAGCCACCTTGCCACCACCACCGCCGACAGCATCGCCGCCACCTGCCGGCGGCTCCACCATCTCCATCATCCCCTACAGCTCAGCCGTTGGATGGGTCCGGCAGGCTGATCAGCAGGCCAACCACTTCGGCGATGATGATATGTACACCGGTGTCAGCAACGGGCGCGTGTATCACGGTGCCGTCCAATTCGATCTGTCACAGGTGCCGATCCAGGCACGAATCACCGCCGCCAGCATCGCCTTGACCGGCCAGACCTGGATCCCGCCGGAGCAGAGGGGGACTGGCTTCTGGCGGTTGGCTCTGCTGGCACCCGATATCGACGGTGGCTGGGCCGGCCACACCTTCTCTGTTATACGAAGTGCACAGGCCATAGCCAGCATCGGGGAGGCCTTGCCGGCGTCTGCTTTGGGGCCGGGTCGCGTGAACGCGTTCGACTTTGACGACGACGCACTCCGGCTGCTGGAAGAGCGGCTCCAGATCACGCGGCGCGTCTCCTTCCGGCTGAGTGGGCCAGAGGATGCCACCGGCACGAATCTGTTCAGTTGGAATTCTGGCTATGGCGCCGAGAGTGCTGGCGATCCGCCGGTGCTGAGAGTTACATACACGTTGAACGGGGGCCGGCCGTCGCCGACCCCGCCGCCGGGACCAACACCGACGCCGACCACGTGTGCCGGAACCTGGATCCAGGGCGGGGAAGTTGTGCTCGGATGTCTAGGCAGCAACGGTCGGATTGTCGGACGTGTCTTCTTCGACCGCAATCACGACGGCGCGCAGCAGCTCCAGGCTGACGAATACGGGATCGCGGGGGCTGTCCTCGTACTGCGAAATGCAGTTGGTAGCATAGTTGGCACGGCGACGACCGAAGGACAGGGCTATTTTGAATTCCTCGGGCTGCGTGCCGATGAGTACACGCTGGAAGAGATCAATCCCCAGGACTACCCGGGAGACACGACACCCAACCTCATCAGCGTCTCGCCCGGCGACTTTGTTCATTGCTGTACCTTCTCGGTGGCTTTTGGCGACGACAAGGCCTCGCCGCCGGCACCCCCGCCGCCGACACCCTCGCCCTCGCCGACCTGGGCTCCGATCAACACACCGCCGGCGACTTCTGGGCAGCCAGGACCTGGACGTCGAATTCAGTTGCCAGCCATCGACAACATGGGCGACGATGAGACGTGGATTCAGGTCCAAAACCTTGGGAACCGTCCGTCCAAGGTCATTCTGTTCACCTGGGGTGACTATACCGCTACTTGTCCCCCCCAGGCACCGGGCCCACTCAAGGTGGAGTGTTCAGGCTTGCTTGTCGGCGGCTCCGCGTGGACGTTCCGCGAAACACAACTCCCATCGGCGGCCCGCTCCGCAATCGCGTATTCCGTCCCAGCCGAAACCGCCGATGACGCCTGTGATGATGCATTCGACACCGCCGGCCTCCACGGTGCCTGGCGGATTTGGGAGAACCGATGGCGGGCCGGCTTCTACGGCGTCGGCGAACGTCTCGCGGTGTCGGTGAATCGCCGACTGACCCAGGAAAACGGCATAACCGTCTCCGGTGCCTACACCGGCGTTTCCGAGAACATGGAAGGCGTCTACGATCCCGTTTTCGGTGGGTTCATGTACTACGTTCCTGTTCTGTACAGTGATGTGGATGGGTGGAACAGTGAAATCATGGTGCAGAATTCGGGCAACGAGTGTACCAGCCTCGAGATTTGGTACAAAACGCAGGACGATTGTCTGAGGTCGGAGATTCACTCCGTAGCCGTGTTGTCGCCTGGCGAGTCGGTTCGCCTGACACCGGACAGCCTCCCGCCCGGCCGGCGCGGCTCGGCGTGGATTCGCTCCAGCCAGCCGCTCGGCATCGTTGTCGATCAGCAAGGCGACGATATGCTCTTGACTTCGCGAGGCGCACCGGCTGATTCGTTCAGTGCTGGGTTCAGCGCCGGCTCGTTGGTGAATTTCGCACCGTTGATCTACCGTGAGTACAATGGCTGGCTCACCCGCATCCACGTTCAAAACCTTTCCAGCACCGTCAATGCCAAGGTAAAGGTTTATTTCCTGGACGAGGGTGGGGCCATCATCCAGACGGTGCTGGACTGGATTTGTCCACGCGGTTCTCAGACGTACGAGCTAGAGACGATCAACAACCTGCCTGGCCGCTATGTCGGAGCGATCCGCGTCGAGAGTCAGAACTGGTGGACGCCGGGGGATCCCCCGGTGGACGCACCGAACATTGTTTCGGTGGTCAATCTTATCAATCCTTTCAGTGGTCAGGCGCTGAGCTACAATGGTTTCACGCAGCAGGAAGCCCAGGGCGCCCGGACGGTGGCGTTGCCGTTACTGATCAAGGACAATGGCCAGTTTGGGCCTGGCGGGATCCGCTGGACCACACAGATTGCCGTGCAGAACATCAACTTCAATCCGGGGAGCACCAGTTTCCGCATCGATATCTATGATCAGAACGGGCTCGTGGAGACGTTTTGTCAATTCGTGAATGAGCGGCAGGTGGACTATATCGATCTGGACAAGATTGGCACACTACCACCCGGTTTCTCCGGCTCGGCGATCATTGATACCACGTGCAGCAATCAGGCCGGCGGAGCCTCTATCGTAGCGGTCGCGGTTGAGCAGGCCAGTGGTGTTGGTGATTTCACAAAGGGATTTGAAGGGTTCCGACTCGATGGTCCACACTATGCCCCGCCCAACGTTCCCACGTGCCCCGGCTGCCCGGGGCCATAGTCATCAGTGATCAGTAACCAGTGATCAGTCATCAGTGACCAGTGACCGCTGAGACAAAATACTGATCACTGATGACTGGTTACTGATCACTGACCTTTCCAGTTCCTCACGCAACCGGGCTAACCCGGTCTCCATCGCCTGGACCTGCGCTTCGGCCATCATTTACTGATTACTGGTTACTGATCACTGATCACTTTGCATGGGAACGGCTGTTGCATGCATTCTCCATTTGTGGTAGACTTCTGGCTGGATTACTGGAGAGGACCGTGCATCGCTACGAGAAAGATGGAGTGACATTCTACCGGTTCGCCGGGCTAGACGATCGCTCGGAGGTCAGCCATGTGATCTTTACGCGACTCGGCGGGGTGAGCAAGCCGCCCTTCGCCGAGCTCAACCTTGGTCACACGGTCGGTGATGATCTGGCAAGCGTCGGGGAGAATCATAGCCGCGTCTATCGGACACTGGAGATCACGGACCGCAACGTCGTCACAGCTTGGCTAGTGCACGGGCGCGCGGTGCACGTGGTCGATCACCGGCACGCCGGCCAGGCCATCAAACAGACTGACGGTCTAATCACTCAGACAGCGGGTCTGGTGCTCTTCCAGCGCTTCGCTGACTGTCTACCGATCCTGTTTTTCGATCCCGTGCGTTCTGCCGTGGGAATTACCCATGCCGGCTGGCGTGGGACGGTGGCCGGCGTCAGTCCTACAACCGTGCGGGCGATGCAGACGGCCTTCGGCAGTCGGCCAGAGGACTTGTGGGTTGGCATCGGTCCAGGAATTGGGCCGTGCTGCTACGAAGTCGGGGGCGAAGTCACGCGCGCGGTTGGCACCGCATTCGTGAATTCTCAGGTGTTGCTGCCGAGGGTGAACGGGGCTGTGCACTTCGATCTACCAGGCGCGAACGTACGTCAGCTGCAGAGCCTGGGCGTCAAGCACATCGAGGCAGCTTCCATTTGCACGGCCTGTCGCGTCGACGAGTTCTTCTCCCATCGAGCCGAGCGAGGCAACACCGGCCGGTTCGGCGTGGCGATCGGGCTCGCTTCCCAGCCTGGCGAATGAAGCAGTTTGTCGGAGAATGCGCCTTCAACGGATAAAGATGCTGCATATCGGGTCAGGGGACCCGAGCTCACCACAAGAGATTTCGGATTTCGGATTGCGAATTGTGGAACAAATCCGAAATTCGAAATTCGAAATTCAAAATGGACAGCCTGGGTCCCCTGACCCGGTTCTCCAACAAACTGCTAGAGCAAAAGTTAGCAGCATTGGGCTAAAGGCCAGTCGCCGTAGAGCCCGTCGAAGGGCTGCCGAAGGGGCGATCCTTCGACCAGGCTCAGGACAGGCTTCGCAAAGGTTGCTGCGGTTTCAACCACCAGCGTGCTGACGGATATGGACATCGAGGCGGCTTCTGAAGAACTTCAAGAAAACATTCAGCGGGCTCGTGCGCGGATCGCCGCGGCGGCCAGGCGAGTTGGGCGTGATCCGGCTGAAGTGACGCTCGTTGGGGTGACCAAGACCGTGCCGGCCTCCCTGGTGCGCATGGCATGGAACCTGGAGCTGACGGACTTCGGCGAGAACCGTGTGCAGGAGGCGGTTGAGAAAATCCCGCTCGTCTTGGCGAACGACATATCCGAAATTCGAAATTCGAAATTCGAAATTCACTGGCACATGATTGGCCATCTACAGCGGAATAAAGTCAAATACGTGATTCCGCTCTTCGACCTGGTGCACTCGGTGGACAGCGTCCGACTCGCTCGAGAGATTGACAAGCGAGCCGGCCACGCCGGCAAAGTGATGCCCGTGTTGATCGAGGTCAACGTAGCCGGTGAAACTTCAAAGTACGGCTTTGCGCCAGAGACTGTTGCCGACGCCATTCCGCAGATCGCGGAACTGGCGCATGTGAGGGTCCGGGGTCTGATGACCGTCGCACCTATTGCTGAGGACCCCGAGGATGTACGCCCTCACTTTCGGCGGCTGCGGAGGCTGCGGGATTTCCTGGCCGATCGGTTTCCCGACATTGACTGGCATCACTTGTCCATGGGCATGACGGATGATTTTGAGATCGCTGTAGAGGAAGGGGCAACCTTGGTGCGCGTCGGTCGGGCGATCTTTGGACAGAGAGGGGAGTAGAGAACACTTGCTACAACAGACACAGTTGGCCTTCATCGGTAGTGGCAACATGGGTGAGGCGATGATCAAGGGAGTCCTGAATCGCGAGCTGGTGACGCCGAGACAGATCATCGCCGGCGACCCGCTTGAGGAACGGCTGCGCGAACTGGCCGAACGCTACGGCGTGCATGTCACAGCGAATAACGTTGAGGCCGTTGAGATGGCGGATGTGATTGTGCTGTCGGTGAAGCCGCAGGTATTGCAGGTCGTCCTCAACGAGATCCGACACGCCGTTAGCGCAGACAAGCTGATTCTGTCCATCGTGGCTGGCACGCGTATCAACGCCATCGCGCAAGGGCTGAAGCACCAGGCAATCGTGCGCTCTATGCCGAATACGCCGGCCCAGATTGGGGAAGGCATCACGGTGTGGACTGACACTGCTGCCGTGACAGAGGAGCAGCGCGCCCAGGCGCGTGGAATACTTAGGGCACTTGGTGAAGAGGTGTACGTGGACGACGAGAGCTATCTGGACATGGCAACGGCGCTGAGCGGGACGGGGCCGGCCTACGTGTTCCTGTTCATGGAAGCGCTGATCGATGCCGGCGTCCACCTGGGCTTTTCCCGCCACACGTCTGAGCGCTTGGTGCTGCAAACTATGCGAGGTGCCGTCGACTTTGCGCGCCAGTCGGATCTGCATCCCGCACAACTCCGCAACATGGTGACCTCGCCGGGCGGCACGTCCGCCGAGGCCCTATATCAGTTGGAGAAGGGCGGGATACGTACGATCCTGTCCCGCGCGATCTGGGCCGCCTATCAGAAGTCAAAGTACCTGGGGGACCTCAGTGAAACTGAGGCAAACAACGAACATTTAGTCGAACATCGCGATCAACTGGAGCTAACATGAGACTCATTGCCGACTTGATCGATATTATCTTCTTTGTGTTGCAGCTCGCGATCCTGGCTCGTGTGTTGATGTCCTGGGTGAATCCGAATCCGTATAATCCAGCCGTGCAGATTCTTTATCAGGTCACCGAGCCGATCCTGGCACCGATTCGACGCTACCTGCCGCAAACCGGCATGATCGATTTCAGCCCGCTAGTTGCCATCATTCTGATCTGGTTGGCTCAAGAGTTATTGAAATCTTTGCTTTGATCGGCTTTAGCCAACAGGCGATGGCATCATCGATGAGTGCTTAGGAGTCCCCACTGGTCCTCTGACTCGGTTCGAACCAGTAGCCTGTGCCTCGTACGGTGTGCAGATAGTGTGGATTGCAAGGATCGTCTTCAATTTTGGCACGCAACCAGCTCACGTGTACTTCCAGTGTGCGCGTATCGCCGTCGTAATCGGTGTCCCAAACTTCGTACATCAGGAACTTTCGAGTCAGCACATCTCCTCGGTTGCGCATAAAAGTTTCAAGTAGGCGGCACTCTTTCGGAGTCAGACGCTTCGGATGGCCGTCACCTTTCGTTACATGACGCGTTGCCAGATCGAGCACGAGGTCAGCACACTTGAGGCGGTTCTCGGTCCCAGCTTTGTCGCGGTCGGGGGGAAATTTCCGGTCAGGCATGTTAATTCCTTGCGATTAAGTGAAGGTCTCAAGGCGTTGAGATAGTCACCCGCAGACAAGTTCGTCCAGAGCACGGGGCGGATGACCCCTCAGGATAGACGTCCGATGGGGGCAGGAAGCTTCTGTTTCAAGCCCGTCTATTAGGCGGGCCTCGGTGTTTCTCATTCACTCTGTTCACGAACTGACGATGTTTGACGCGGAGACAAGGCGACAGCCCACCATCCATATGGCAGATCAGGTCGCGCTCGGCTCGTGAAGCAAGTGTGAGGCGAGGTGAATTCGAGGCAGCCTGGCAACTCGGCTATATTATATCACGGAAACCGAATGAGTGCAAGAAACTGTGCCAGGCGTCGTGGACGATTCAGAGTGACTCCCCACATGTTGTGTGTTGCCGCGCAGCGTTGGCGCAGCATGCAGTGTCTTCCACAAGCGTGTATACTTCGCACAAAGATCGTATGAAAAAATTCACGTTCAGGTCGATTGCGAACATGCAACTGCGTATCTCACGAATTGCACAATTGTCCCGAATTTGCCCCATTCGCGAAATCTGTATGATTCGTGGTTACAGTATCGAAACCTCCAAACCGCTAGAGAACCACCAGCACTCGGCCGCAGTTGCTGCATGTCAGCAGCTCGTCGCTCCGCACCCGCTGCTGGTCAACGGCAGAGAGGCTCACCCGGCAGCCGGTGCACATTCCATGTTGGACCGGAGCAACGGCGAACCCTTTAGTCCGGCATAGGTAGTCGTACGTACTAAGGGCGTGCGTGGCAATCTGACCGACAAGCTCGGTCCGCCGGCCAGAAATCTCAGCCAGCGCTACCTGTAGCTGGTCGCGCTCAGCCAAGAGTGTGGCCTGATCACGCTCCCAGTTCGCTTCGATTTCATGCAGGCGTGCTCTCCGTTCGGCAACGCTGTTTGCTGTATCCTCAAGAGTCAGCATAGTCTCAAGAAGACCGTCTTCCAATTCGGCGTGCCGTTGTTTGAGGTATCGTACTTCTTTTTGCAGCCCCGCTAGTTCCTTCGGATTGGTGACCCTGCCGCTGTACAGTCGCACCTCCTCAGATTCCCTCTTATCCGCCACCGTCTGGACCTCAAGTTCTTGCAGCCGCTGTGCCTTTTCCAGCTCGTGGAGTTCTTCTTGAGCCCGTGCAAGGCCGGCGCGGGCATCCCGTAGTTCCTCACTCTCGCCGAGTTGAGCCTTAACCTCAGCCAGACGCTGCTCCTTAGTCCTGATGGTTTCATCGATCTGTTGGAGTTTGTAGAGCGACTCGGCGATGGTCACGCGTATCTCCTCATGTGCGCTAACTAAGACCACCGCTGACGTTGGCGGAATATATTGACGAGTACGAGGCCAGCGATGAATCCTCCAATGTGGGCAAACCAGGCAACACCGCCAGTTTGAGTCATGCCAAGCGACAGGACTCCTTGAAGGAGTTGAATCACGATCCAGAAGCCGAGCACAAGGACAGCCGGCAGCCGCACGACTCGGATCAAATAGCCGAGGAACAGCAGCGTCTCCACCTGGGCTCGGGGGTGCATCACCAGGTAAGCGCCCAGAACACCAGCAATCGCCCCGCTCGCTCCGATATTGGGAATCCGCGAGATGGGGTCCACAGCTACCTGAGCATAAGTAGCCGCAACCCCACATGCCAGGTAGAAGACCAGAAATCGGACAGGTCCCATGTTGTCCTCGATGTTGTTGCCGAAGATCCACAGGTACAGCATGTTGCCGAAGATGTGCAGGAACCCGCCGTGCATGAACATCGCGGTGAATACTGTGAGAAAGGCCGGCTGCAGGCTGGGAGGCGGCAAATCCACCCCCTGCGTGAGCTCGTACGGAATGACGGCATAACTGGCGACAAGCAGGTTCAACTGCCCTGTGGCCTGGAACGAAAGCTCCAAAACATACGCAGCGATGTTCAGCCCAATGATGATTAGGGTAATCAACGGGAAACGGTTTGTCGGGTTGATATCCCGAAGCGGCATCATAGGAATTCCGGCTCCTAACAAGAAAGTGGGTGTATTCTACACCAAGATCAATCGAGTTTCAAATCGAACGATTGATTCTTGTGGCCGG
>JBHIAO010000130.1:0-12753 GCA_046758565.1 Anaerolineae bacterium | reverse complement strand
GCACACTGTCCATCACGATTAAGACAATATTCGGTTGCTTGTTCATTTCTCTCTCTCTCCTTTAGTTCCCCTTGGTTCCCTTCTTAGTTCCTCTTTAATTCCTGGGCTAGCGAGAACGGTTCCCACGTCTGAACGACGTGGGTTTTGTTATCCGTCCCCCAGGAGATACCGTGCCAGCGGAAAGCGCAGCAGCTCAGGAATGACGTGCTCTATGTCAAGCGACTCGCGATTGAGTCTGAGTACCAGTAAGGACGTGACTATCGCGAGCACGAAGCTGACGTAGAACGGGGCGGACGTTACCCCCTGTACCAGGAGCAGGCCCAGCGCAGCCGACGTGATGCTGGCGTAAACTTTGAGGTAGCGCCGGTCAAACAGGCGGATGCCCGTGCCGAGGGCGAGGCCGGCCTGCTTCAGAATATTGTGGGCGACCAACGTGCCGCAGGTGCCAATCGCCGCACCCAGCGCGCCGTAGCGCGGGATGAGCAAGAGGTTGACACCCAGATTGGCCACGGCCGCGACGACGTTAAGGACAACGATATAGCGAACCTTGCCAAAGACCATTAGCGTTGTCCCGTTGAATCCGAGCGCGGCATGAAAGTAGTAGCCGAAGGAGAGCAGCGCCAGGATGGTCGCTGACTGTTCATAACGTATTCCGTACAGCAGGACGGTGAGCGGCCGGGCGAGTGAGAATGTCATAGCGAAGATTGGGAAGGAAGCAACCGCTACCCAGACCGCATTCTGCCAGTACAGGTTGTTGATGCCCTCGCGGTCATCCCGTGCGAACATGCGCGCCGCCAGCGTTGTGAAAAGCAGCCCGAAGCTCGCGAATACCAACCGGTTCAGAGTAGCGGTTGGCTGGACAGCCCGCAGAGCGGCCACATCCACGGTCCCATGGAAGTGTTCCAGTATGACAGCATCCAGGCTGTTCATTACTGTGTACACCAGATCGGTGGTGAGCAATGGGATCGTGAAAGCGAGTACTTCGCGCGCTGGTATATTGATCGTTTGGAGATTAAAATGCTGGAACAGGTTCTGTTCGCGCAGTGTGTGAAACAACAACACTGTATAGATCGCTACCGCCAGGGCGCCGACAGCCAGGTAGCCGCTCGCGAGATAGTGTACGTCACTATGCCCCAAAATAAGCAGGAGCACCACGCTCAATCTAAAGCCCGGCCCCATCACATACTTGCGGAAGAAGATCGCACGTGGGCGGGAGAAGACGGCGAACATGCCGTTAAGCAGCTTGTCGATCGCCTGGACCGGCGCGAGAAAGACCAGGATCAACAGCAGCGTAAGCGCTTGCTGATCGCCGATGAACGATTGGGCGATTACTCCCCGGAGCCCGTAAAGGAACAGGATCATGGCGATCCCGAGTGACAGAGTCGTACTCGCAGCCATGATGATCGTGCCGAACAGCTTGTCATAGTCATGCCGTTCATGGTAAATCGGCACGAAGCGGGTGATCGCCCGATTCAGGCCGAAGGTCACCACAGTTTCGCCGAGTGCGACGATCGAGAGCGCATAAGCGAACGCGCCATAGTCACTCTTCGCCAGATAGCGTACGATCATGACCTGGGAGGCGAAGTTCACTCCCTTCGAGAGGAACCTGCCGGCCAGCAGCAGAGTGGAGCCGCGTATCTGGCCGCGTGTTGCGGCTCGTTTCTTGGGGGGCATCACAGCAACTGGTGCTGTCGTTGCCGAGTCCATATCGTTTGTGCCCAGAGCAGCGAGCGAGCAATGAATTGCCCGCCTGCTACTATGAAACCCGTTAAAACGGGTTGATTCCGTTCCAAAATAGTGCGTTTCAACGCACTTCGCAGTATCAGGCGGCGAACTCATTCGTCGACCCGGCTTTTCCCAATCGGACGCCGGCGCTCCGTGGACGCCGGCTCAATTCTCGTCACTAACCGTCGATAATTCAACCAGGTGAAGATGCTGAGACCGGCTGCCAGACAGAACTCGGCCCACTCGCCGTATTTGGTCACTGTGAAGCCGGGTTTCGGCCAGACGGTAAACCGGATGAACTTGTAAAGGAACATAACGAAAAAGGCTGGAACCAGGAAAAATGGTGGTACGAACAGGTAGTTCGCCTGATCCAAATACTGCTCCACGCGTATTCTCTTATTTAAGAGGTACGCCACGGAACCAAAAGCACCTATAAGCATCATCACGAAGTTCAACACGTCAAGGGTTTCTCCAATGTTATGCAACGTGATCTCGTCCTGCTTATTGATTGCGATGAGACTCTCTGGTGTCTCTAGCCCCAGAACTCGTTGGCCCCAGGCAATCTCTTCACCGGCGATGAAAAACATAACCAGTGCGAGGCCCACAAAGAGTGCCCCTTGCCATTTGCGCCCGGCTTTGAAGAGCCTGATGGCTACACCTGCCCCGGCCACACAAGCCACGCCGAAGCACGCAAACGTAGTCCACTCTATCGGACCATCTTCTGATAAAAGGAACCTGTAAATGTCTTTGTCTAACCTGGCCAACACCATGACTGCAGCGCCGGCGATCGGTATCCAGAAAATCCATTGCGCGGCACGGAGGGATACTCCCCACTCCGCGGCGGACGCTACAAGCAAGTTCTTCATGTGCTTCATTTGCTCTCTACCTCCTCTCCTCAGCAACGTAGCTGGCCGCGCCGGCCAGCGCCATTATTAGCCAGAAGAAGCGTATAAACGCGAAGTGCAGGAAAATGCCGGTCAGCAGATAACTGATGACCGCCAGCATAAATCCCGCCGCCATGTTGGCGAGTTCAGGGTGGCTTTGCATACAGCGTCTGCGGGTGAGGATCAAATCGCGCAGCGTCACGAATACAATTGCCAGGAAGCAGAATAGACCGAGCACTCCGGTCTCCGCTGCGATGCCTGGAAGCAAACTGTGCGCCCGCCGGTTTCGCCCAAGTTTCACCCGTATGCCCACTCTTTTGGCGGACTCTTCGTAGAATTGGCCAAACACGCCCGGGCCTACCCCAATCAATGGATGGTCAGCAAACACCAGCACCGCGGCCAACATTTCGGTCACGCGGCTCTGGGTTGAGGTATCCGCCTCGCTTATGCCAGCACTCTCGTCAGCGGCCACGCTTGACAAGATCTGCAACGTATTCAGACGGGCACCATACTGTGGCATCACCTGTAGAAGCAGTATCCCTGCCAGCAAGCCGATGGCGATTTGATAGGGTTTGATAAAACGCATAAAGGTCATGATCATCAGCAACAGAGCGAACGCAACGGCGGCGCCACGAGAGAAAGCAAGCGCAGCTCCGATGATGATGAGGCCAGTGGCAACGGCGGCCAGGGCGCGCAACCAGCGCGAGCGCTCGCCCCACATCCGGAAGAGCCCGAGCGGCACGAGCATCAGCATGATCTGCGCGTGGCGGTTCTGCTCGCCGAGCGATCCAGCCAGGCGGAATTGCCCGGCCTCACCCTGAAGATTTTCGACGCCGGTACCGAAAGGCTCCACGCTCGTTTGCGCAAAACCGCCGTAGTTGTTGTCGAATGTTCCGGTAACCTGTTGGTACAATGGAAGCCCACCCATAATGATCCCTGTGCCCAGCAGCACCCAGATCGCACGTCGCAGCATCTTCGGTGTCCGAACGAGGTTGTTGATCAGAAAGTAGAGCGCGACGCCCTCAATCGCAAAGTTAATCAGCCACTCCATCGCGATATCGATGTGCTCTGAGAACAGCGCCGAGATCAACTGGATCACCAGGAGCGCGATGATCAGCGGCAGGGCTGGGTTGATGATAAGCTTCTGTTTGCGGAAGATCAGGTAGTTGGCAAGGGGGATGACCAGCAACACCGGGACCGAGGCACCAACAATGTATGGCACACCGTGGAACTTGACAGCGACAACCGCAGCGTTGGAGTATATGATGAAGATGACAGCCAGGGTGGCGATATCGGGCCAGGCCATGGCAGCCAACGCTAAAAGCACTGCCGACACCGCGCCGATTACAAGTATCGATGGTGGTTGCGCCACCATCATGCCGATCATCACAGCCATACCCAGCACGATGATGAGCAACAACACCAGCCTGGGCCGCACCACGGGATGCTGACTCTGCCTTGCGTCGACAAATGTCATGCTGATCTGCTCTCCGAGATCGTCGGAGCGATGGTACGCTCCACGCTGGCATCTTGACGCTGTGGCTCCCACAAGACAATGTGGTGGCCGCGCAACACGTTCACGGTTGCCAGCAGCGCGGCGGTGTTAACCATGCAGAAGTAGAACGGAAACGCAAAGATCTTCAGCCGGCCAAGGGGTGTCCCGCCCAGCAGCATTCCCAACACCGCACAGCCATAAAAGCCAACTTGGGCGAGTGTGGCGACCTGGTAAAAGCGCCCCTGTTGCCACAACAGCGGGCTGACCAGCAGCAGGACCAGAAGTGGAAAGACGACCAGACGCCGCGAGACCTTGTGCGAAAGGAGCTGGAGGGCGTAGAAACCGTACCGCAGCGGATTGAGTAGTTCGCGCGTCACCAGGACACCGCGCAGACCCCGGCTTATGACCCGCACCTTGCGACCAAATTCTACACCACCCGATTTTGCCACCGACTCGTAGGCGACGGCGCCGGGCGCGAAAACCAGGCGATAGCCCTTAGCAATCACGCGCGTCGAGGTCACGAAATCATCAGTCACGCCCTCCGGTATTGTTTGAAACAGTGACCGACGGATCGCATAAATCGCGCCAGTTGCCGAGATGACGTTGCCTGCCTGACTCTGGAACTGCTTGAGCTTTCGATCAAAGCGCCAATAGCTGCGTTCGCCATCGCTACTAATGCCGGCATTTCCTTCAGAGAGATAGCGCTGGTTTCCGGCAACGCCACCGACCTCGGGGTCAGCGAATGGCCGCACCAGGGCGCGGATGGCGTCGGGGGCGTACATGCTGTTGGCGTCGGAGAAGACCAGGATCTCACCAGTCGAGGCCGCGACAGCAGCGTTGAGCGCTGAGGCCTTCCCCTGGCGCGGCAGTGACAACAATTTCACACCATGCTTCGCGTAGCCACGTACGATAGCGTCGGTGCCGTCATTCGACCCATCCGAGGCGACCAGCACTTCCAGGCGATCGCGCGGGTAATCGAGCGACAGGATGTTATTCAGTTTTGCTTCGATGCTGCCGGCCTCATTGTACGCCGCGATGATCATGCTCACGCGGGGCGTAATCTCGGCGGCTGCGTAGGGACGCGGCAGCAGCCATCCGCGCAGGAACACCAGCGCTGGGAATAAGATGTAGGTATAGACGATCAGCGCTGCGGCGCCCCAGAATAACATCAGTAGCAGGCTCATGGCGGGTCCTCGGCTCTTTCGGCTACGCTCAGGACAGGCGTAAAGTGCTGTGCGAGAGCGGCCGCGTTCGTGTGGAGGTCGAACTCGCGCAAGACTTTGTTCCTCCCAGCCTGGCCGAGGCGTCGGCACAGTGCCGGGTCGCCATGTAGGCGTTCCAGTGCGTCGGCCAGTGCCCACGCGTCGCGCGGCGGCACCAGCAACCCATTGTGCTCGTCTTCAACCAACTCGGGGATGCCGGAGATGTCGCTTGCTACCACCGGCACACCGCTGGCCATCGCCTCCATCAGCACGACCGGGATGCCCTCGCGCCGGCCGATGCTTGTTGGCACGCTCGGTGCCGCGACGACACCCGCATTCCGCAGTAATTCGGCAATCTCCGCGCGTGTCCGCTGCCCAAGGAACTGCACGCAGTCAGCGAGCCCGGCCTGCGCGATCTGCCTGGTTAGGGCCTCCCGATCAGGCCCGTCACCCACGAAATGGCAAGCGAAGTCGATCCCTCGATCCTTTAGCAGGCGACAAGCCTCAATCAAATGGGTCTGTCCCTTAACTTCATGCAACGTCCCTACGCACAGAATAGTAAACGGTCTGGCTCCCTCTCTCGCTATCTCCTTAGCTCCCTGACACCCTAGCAATTTGTCGGAGAACCGGGTCAGGGGACCCGGGCTGTCCATATCTTGTGGTGAGCTCGGGTCCCCTGACCCGATATGCAGCGCCCTTGTCCGCTGAAGGGGCGTTCTCCGACAAACTGCTAGCACCCCTGCACCCCTGCTCCTCTGCTCCTCTGCTCCTCTGCTCCCCTGCTCAGGTCGGAAGACCTGCGTATCGACGCCGCAGTGGTTGACAAAGACCTTGTCACGAAACTGCTCACCGCATTCCTCGATGATCAGGTCTTTGTTGTAGTTCGAGATCGGCACAACGAAGGCGGCCTCTGCGACTTTCTCATGCAGCATGTGTCGATCGCGATGCAGATCGGAGCCGTGGGCTGTGAAGCTGTACGGAATGCCAACTAGACGCTGGATGATGAAGCCCGCAGCAGCAGGATGGCTGGCGAAGTGCGCATGCACGTGCGTGACGCCGTCGGTCGCCATTTGGTGAGCGAAGCACACTGTCTTGGGGAAGATACCCAGTGCGCCGGTGAAGAATCTTAAGCTGCCCCACGTCCCCCGCAGCAGCGCCCACAGCGTCCCCAAGTACGCCCGCGGCTTTCGCCGCAGGAAGTGTACCTGGGCGTGTAGGATGTGCCGGGAAAAGAAAGGCTGGAAGTGTGCCCGCTCGACCAGCGGCGCAGCCTCTGGATGCATCACTGGGCTGCGCTCGCGCAGGAGCGGGTACAGCTCGATCTGCACGCCCTGCTGCTCCAGTGCCAGTATCTCGTAGAGAATAAAGGTCTCGGTGAGTTTCGGAAAACGCGACATAATGTAGGCGACCTTGAGCCGGCGAGCTGTGCGCGCGCGCCCATTACGTTCAGGGGGAGTTATCCTCTGTTCCTCGAATAGTTGCTCAATCATCACCAGCGCCTCACTTGGCTAGTTGGCTGGATGGCTGGTTGGCTAGTGCCATGCGAGCCAACTAGCCATCCAGCCAGCCAGCCATCCAACATTAGGGGCATGTTGACTAACCACTAATCTCTCCAAGACAGCCCGCGTAGCCATGCCAGATTAGCGAGGTGACTCTGCGGCGTACATGCTCTGCGTCGTGCGTTGCGTCCACGACTACCATCTGCGACAGGCGTGGTTGCAGTTCGAGGAAACGCCGGCGCTGCTGCTCCAACACAGCCGCACTATGTTCACCCTTGCGGGCATAGAGCACCTCGCCTGGCGCATCCAGTACCAGCACCAGGTCGGGCGCGGGGCACGTGTGGGCTAGCAGCCAGCGACGCAACCGCCTGAGCCAGTCGACGGGTTGGCGCGGTGCCAGCAGGGCGTCGTAGGTGTAGCGATCGAAAACTACCAGCCGTCCACGTGCCTGATGATACCGTGCGGTGAAGTAGCGCCACCATTGCGTGAGCAGGCGACCCGCCAGGCCTAACCCTGGAATAGGCGAACGAGGCCGGCGTGCTGCACCATCTTGATACAGTCCCATGTACACCGAACGCACAGGAAGGTAAAACGAATCTTGAATGCCGGCCGCCAGGGTCGATTTGCCCGCGCCGTCGGGAGCCAGCAGGGCCACAGTGGGCGCTCGTGGCTGCCATATGCCGGCCCAGCGGTTCAGCTTGCGCAGCAGCCGATCATAGACTTCACGGCCAAGCACGCGGAGCCTATCGCTGCCGGCCAGATGGGCAGCGATGGCCGAGCGCGCGGCGAGCAACGCTTCCCAATTCTCAGTGTCGATCATGGCGGCAAGCACTGGCCAGCTCATGACCGGCGGCCAGTAGGTTGCCAGTAGTGTCGAGAGATAACGCTCGTCGGTGACCTCTTGCTGAAGCACCTTGAGACGCCGGCGCCGGGCCGGTGCAAAGTCGCCTTTGTCGAGGATACAGTGCAGCAGCAGTGTCACTAGTTCATCTTCTGGCGATGGGATAAACGTAGGTCCACAGCGTCGACGGTTGTTGAGACAGTTGGCGGCAAGCGCGGTGCGAAGAGAGTGGATTGGCCTGCCATACGCGACCTCGGTGACGACGTCGAGTTTGAGCCACAGGTCGGTGCCCTCGTCATAGGTGACAAAGAAGTGATGGGGTGCGTATCCTCGACTTGACAGGTTGACAAATCCAAGCTGTGACAGCCGGCCGCGTAGTTGCGCGAGCTGACTCTTCTCGACGAGTAGATCGACGTCACCACCGTCCGCCAGTCGTCCGAGCTCTTCATGGGGACGCATGAGACAATAGCGGATGTCTGCATCCTCCAGGTTTTTGAAGACGCGCAGAAGTAACTCGTACATTAGGTATGAGCAGTGTGACGCGTCGGGATCAAGCTGGCTGTACACTCTCCGCCGGGGCTGGTACAGTTGTCCGCCGGGGGACGGAGCGCAGGCCGCCGTGGTGGTTGCTGAGGACAGTGCCGATGACGTGGGCATTGAGCGAACGTAGGTGATCGACTGCGCCAGCGACGGCTTCGCGACGGGTCTTGCCGCTTCGAGCGACCAGTAGAACGCCATCAACATGCGATGCCAGGATCAGACTATCTGCAAATGATACATTTGGTGACGCCGCAATAATGACGATGTCCGCCTGTCTCTCTAGCTGCTCGATCAGATTGACCATGGTAGGCGATGCCAGCAGTTCGAATGGGTTTGGCGTAACCGAGCCGGCGGGCAAAATGGACAGGCCAGGTGCCCAGTCGATCGACACAAGTTGGGGCTGTTCACATCGTTCCATGAGCGCCTCGGTCAGACCTGTTCCGAGCTCCTCGACAGGCACCTCGGGACGCGACTCTGTCGAAGGGCCGCGCCCGTCGGCGAGGCCAAACAGTCGATCGATGGTTGGACGATGCAGGTTGGCATCTACGAGCACAACCTGTGTCCCAGTCTGGGCAAGGGTGACGGCGAGATTCGCGGCAATCTCACTGGGATCATCGCCTACTTGTGAACTGCTAAGCAATACCGAGTGCAACGGCCGGTCACCGTTAGAGAACACCACCCTGCTACCCAGCATGTGATAGTCTTGCGTAGCGCGCGACCCGGGTAGAGCCCGAACTGCCAGTCGACTACGGCCGACGCCATGCAGAGCCTTGTGCTTCGCGATGGTGCCCAGGACCGGCACACCAGTCACCCGCGCTAGGTCGTCAGCGGTCTTAACACTGTCGTCGAAATACTCGAAGGCCAGGGCGATAGCCAGGGCCAGGATCAGGCCGGCCATGCCGGCCATCAGCACTCTGAGCCGCAGTTGCGAGGCGACTGGCGTTCCGGTGGTGGCCGGCTCGACGATGTTGAGTTGATTGATAGAGCTGTCTTGGAGTGAAGCATACAGCAGTGCGAGGGACTGGTGTGCGTCGGACAGACGATTGCGCTCCTGGGCGATCTCGTCAAGGATCAGACGCTGTGTCTCCACGTTGGTGGCGGCCTCGAAGTTAGTTGCGAGTTGCTGGATCGTCGCCTCGGTGCTGGCGACGATCATCTGCAATGTCTGGTCGATTATCTGGTGCTGTTTGTCCACATCGGTACGCTGTACGTCAGACAGATGACTACGCTCCTGCGCGATCTGGACGAGGATGAGGCGTCGCGTACCCTCATCCAAGGTGACCTTGAGATCGGCCTCAAGCTGCCCGATCCTCGCCTCAGTGATGTTGGCACTTTGCTGCAAGCTCTGGTCGAGGATCAGACGCTGCCTGCGTAAATTGGTGCGCTGTACATCGGACAGGCGACTGCGTTCCTGTTCGATCTGGTTGCCAATCAGGGACTGGGTCTCCATATCGATGGCGGTCTCGAGGTCAGCCTCAAGCTGCTCGATCCTTGCCCGAGTGCTGGCAGTGATGTCCTTCAACAGTTGGTCAAGGAACAGGTGCTGCCTCCCCACATCGGTTCGTAGTACGTCAGCCAGGTGACTGCGCTCCCGCGCGATCTGGTCGAGAAGCTGGCGCTGCATCTCGACATCGGTGGTGTTTCGAAGATCACCCTCAAGCTGTTTGATCTCCGCCTCGGTGCTGGCGATCTGCTGTTGCAGGACTTGGCTGCTGACCTGGTGCTGTCCCTCCATATCAGTGGCGGCCTGGACGTCAGCCTCAAGCTGCTTGATCCTCGACTCAGTGCCGGCAGTGATCGTTTGCGGAACCTGGCTGCTGATCAGGGGCTGCGTCTCCTCAGTAATGGTGGCGCTGAGGTCAGCCTCGAGCTGCTTGATCCTCGCCTCAGTGCTGGTGATGATCTCCTGGAGCTTCACGGCCTCGCTGCGCATCTGGGACTTAAGCTGGGTCTCGGCGCCACCGATGCCGGCCGGGCTCAGACGCACCAACCTTTCTGCGACAGCGTTGGCGATGGCAGCCGCCCGCCCAGGATCACCGTCACGTGCCTGTATACTCAGGATCTGCGTTTCGTTATCCGACCTAACTTTGATGTTCTCGTCAAGTGTGTCTGGGCTCATACCCAGGTCAAGGTCGTCGATGACTGCCTGCAGGACGGGCCGCGTGGTGGCCAGCTCAGCGTAAGTCTGCATGAGTTGCCCGCCGGTACGGAGTGCGTTTAGGTCAGGGCTAAGGCTATCGACACCGGGACCGACGATCAGCCGGGCTTCGGCCTGATAAACTGGCGGCTGCTCCTTGATCACCCAGTAACTGGTTGCGCTCGCGACCAGGATCGCGAGCATCAACAGCCACATCCAGCGACGAACTATGTTGAAGTAGTGATGGGTGAGTTCCATCGTGTTCCTTACCTAATGTGCACCACGACCCCGCCAGTGCTCTGGCCGGTCTCCGACCGAGCCAGGGCGCGGTCTGGAGACCGGCCAGAGCAGTTTTTGTTCTTACCTAATGTGCACCACGACCGTTAAAAACGACAAGAATGGTTCGGATCAGAATGTTGATGTCGAGCCAAAGGCTCCGACGTTCGATATAGGCGATGTCGAGTCGCAAGCGCTCATCGAATTCCGTTTCGGCCCGTCCTTCAATTTGCCACAAGCCCGTGATGCCAGGCGTCACGTCCAGTCGCTCGGTCTGCCACAGCAGATAAGTGTCACTGCCGAAGGAGGTTGGACGTGGGCCGACCAGGCTCATCTCCCCTTTGATTACGTTGATGATCTGCGGCAGTTCATCCAGACTTGTCTTGCGCAAGATCCGCCCAACGCGTGTGACGCGCGGATCATTCGTGATCTTGAAGTCAGGCCATCGCAGCTCGTTGAGATGCGTGAGTTCCTGTTTTAGCTCTTCGGCATTCGACACCATCGTCCGAAATTTGTACATCCCGAACAGTTTCCCACCACGACCAGTGCGCTGCTGCTTGAGGAGAATCGGCCCGCTGGAATCGAACTTGATTAGGATTCCGCAGATGACGAACCCTACCAGCAAGAAGGGCAGCGCCAGCACGCACAGCAGCAGATCCAGCGCTCGTTTCAGGTGAAGGTAGGCCTTACCACGGATCAACCGCTGAGCGGGATCAAAGTGCTCATACCATGGGGTTATGAGGATGTCGTCTTGATGTGGTAGCTGGATTACACTCATCAAACGCGTTCCTCACCTCGCTTGTGCTATGTATCAGGGTAGGCCCAAAGGAACCTCAGGAATTGAGGCGACCATCTAGCGTATGGGGTTCAACCCTGGGTTCTTCAGCCTTGTTTAGACCTTGGCCGTTGGGTTCCATGATGCGCTGCTCGGACGTCGTTTCAGGCCAAGTAACGACAGTCTTCCAATCTCGCTCCTGGCCACCCAGCCGGAGGTCTTGTTCTGCTTGGACAATCAACTCCTCGAACGTGACTCCCTCGTCCGGAAAGCTCGCTACGCCGTAGCGTAGTGTGGTGCCTAAATGTTGCTGCGCTTGTTCATTGAGCCGGCTGATGATCATGGGGACCTGATCTTTCCCTACTCTGGGGGCAACCAGAACTAGTCGTCCTTCGTCGCTTTGGTCCAGGAGAAAATCGGTCCGCCGGCTGCCCCACGCGAGCAGCCGAGCCAGTGCTACGGTGCTGTAGCGTTTGACCAGGAGCCGTTGAATCTCTCGCGCGGTTGCGTGGAGATCGACCCGCGCATTTTCGGTATCTACATCCATCATAATCACACTCAAAGGGTGGTCTCCACGTCGGGAATGCTGCATTTCATGCTTGATCCGCAGCTTAGCCTCTCCGGGTGTATACACGTAGCCGGCCATGTCCGAGAGGATCAACGCACGGACCATTTCGACAGAATCAGCACTGAGCCGGCCGACCGTATGTGCCAGCGTGACGGTAATTAACAGTACAATCAACTCAAACAGCGACAGATAGGTATGTTCACTACCCCAGGCGGGTTGGCCGGCGCTAGATTTAACAATGAAGAACGAGAGGATGGCGATGGTCTGCAGGTGCCACGGCTTAGTGCGCACCCAATGAGGCAGGAGGAGACCGAGCGCTACCATGGTCACCGCTACAGCATAAACTGGTGGGGAGATGTTAATGAACTCTGTACCGGTGATCGCAAACCGTTCAACGTTAAACAGAAACGTGATCCACAACACCAATGCCAGAACATAGCGGTTAAGACGCAACATAGCTTCCGCTCCCAGCTCCCGGTTCTCAGTTTCCTTCTCGTTTCACCCTTCAGATGATGATATACCAAGCGCGGTGCATTTTGTAGATCACCGCGTGAAAAATGTACGAATTAGTTGTGAATGAATGACCGTGTCTCACACACTCAATACTAGCAGTCAGACCTTACGACTCGAATAACGAACTTTGGCAGTAACTACTCACGCTGCCCACCAAATCCGATGCTCGTGAGACGTAAAACGTGAAACGTAAAACGTGATGAACTCACGCCGGAAATCCTCACGTTTTACGTTTCACGTTTTACGCCGTCGTCGGAATTGGGTTGAGGCACCGACTCCACCTGGAACGCAGTGGGGA
>JBHIAO010000129.1:0-12855 GCA_046758565.1 Anaerolineae bacterium | reverse complement strand
GAAGGGCTTTGTCGACTGGCTCGTCCTGAGCCTGTTGAAGCGTCGTCCTGAGCTTGTCGAAGGGGGCCTCGTCGACCGGCTCGTCCTGAGCTTCGTCCTGAGCCTGTCGAGGAGCAGCGTCCTGAGGCCCCTCCTGAGCTTGACGAAGCGTCGTCCTGAGCTTGTCGAAGGGGGCCTGTTGAAGGGCCTTGTCGAAAGGCTGTGGATCGGTCGTAGTATTCGTCACAATATACTCCTTAAGAACCAAACGCCTCAAGTATCATCGGAACGGCAGGTCCCAGAATAACAACAAACATGGCCGGGAAGATCAGGAAGATCAGCGGAAAGAGCATCTTGAGGGGTGCCTGCTGGGCCTGTTCCTCGGCGCGCTGGCGACGTAACAGTCGCATCTGACTCGACTGAGCTTCCAGGACTTTGCTGATACTCAAGCCCAGGTGATCGGCCTGGACTATTACGGCGATGAAGTTGGACATTTCCTTAATATTGGCCCGTCGTGCCAGGTTGCGCAGCGCCTCCGTCCGGGGGATGCCGACGCGGATTTCGCGGATCACCTGGCCAAATTCCTCAGCCAGGGCATTGTCCCACCTATCACTTATCATTTGAATGGCGCCGTCGAAGCCCAGGCCGGCGGCTACCGCAATGGTGAGCATGTCCAGCGCATCAGGTAGGGCCCGCTGGATAGCGGATTGTCGGGCCCGGACTTGCCGCCTGAGCCAGAACCTGGGGAGTAGGGAGCCCATAAGTCCGGCGGCTAATCCGAACAGAAGCGTTGTAATGATAGGCAAGCCGCGAGCACGCAATAGCAGGGTCGTGCCACACGCTGTGATCACGGCTACGATCACACGCAGGCCCAGGAAATCGCTGACGGTGAAATCGTGGGGCCGACCAGCACTCTCCAGATCGCGCTGTAGGCGCTCGATGTTGCGGTGCGGCATCATACGGCCGAGCCGGCGGGCCAACCTACGGCCGGCTGGCTTCACGACACGATCGACAAAGGGTTGTTCCATTTCGAGGGCTTCAGGGACCCGCTGGCGATCGGGCCGGGACCTCAGACGCTCCATGATGTCATCCACCCGGCTACGCCGCCTGAGCCCAACCCAAAACGCTAACGCGCTCAGACCTGTCAGAAGACTCACAAAGTAGGAGATCTGCATGATGGTAGATTCTGCCATTATTTACACCTCTATGTCGACGATCTTTCGAATAACCAGAAAGCCGACTAAGATCAAGACTGTGGCCACGATCGGCATAATGCGTACCATGCCCGGCGCAAAAAGCCCCAAAACATACTCTGGATTGATGATATATATGATACCACCCAAAATGAACGGCAGGAAGGATAGAATATAGCCGGTGATCCGTCCCTGGGTTGTTAGGGTCCGAATCTCGCCCTGGATACGTATGCGCTCGCGAATCGTCTCGGTAACCACGTCGAGGATGTTGGCCAGATTGCCGCCTACGTCCTGTTGAATGTTGATGGCAGTCACGATCATATCGAGATCATCGCTCTCCAGGCGTCGCACCAGGTTCTGCAAGGCTTCTTGGAGGCTCAATCCCAGACCAACTTCGTTGACAACGCGACGAAACTCGTCTGAAGCCGGCGATGGAATTTCATCGACTACCACGTTGAGGGCGTGCAGGAGGCTGTAGCCGGCTCGAAGAGCACCGGCGAGAAGCACGAGGACATCGTCCAATTGATTCTCGAAATCTTTCTGCCGTTTATGTCGTCTGTATCGGACATATAGCGGTGGAAGAAAGAAACCGGCCACCGCCAGGATGACGCCCGCCCCTGCATTGCCGATCAACGGAACACCCAACAGGAATGCGACAAACACGACGGCGGCACGGATGAGAATGTATTCGGAGACAGTTATGCGCAAATCGGCCTGCAGAAGGTTCCGGGCGATCCCGTCTGAAAAGCCTCGACTGGCGATAGCCCGATCAAGCCGATTGATTATGAAGAATGCACCTTTCTTGGCTTCTTCTTCTCTAACGAATCTCTGCCGTCGAGCTAACTCTACGGCAAGCCGCTGCTCCGGGTTGGCCTGCGCTTCAATAAATCGCATAACGCCCACGAACATCAGAACTACTGAGAGGGCCGCCGCCATTCCGACTACCAGAGCGAGAGTCATAGAACCATGTCTCCTACCGGCCAGATAAGCTCGAGAATTCTGATACAATCTGTGTTCCGAACACCAATGTCAGGAAGGCACCGGTGACCAGAAACGGTGCATACGGAATGTAACTCTTGCATGTCTTTTGCCCTGAGATCAGGAGGAGTGCCGCGCCGCCGCCGCCGATAAGAATTCCTAAGGTCAGCGCCGTGAGCACGCCCGGGAACCCAGTCATTAACCCGATGACTCCCGCCAGTTTGACATCGCCGGCCCCCAGTGCACTGCGACAGGCCATCGCCATGAGATAAAACCAGACAAAACCTGCGATGCCTCCCAGCAGTGCGCTGAGAAGAGGTGGATCCCTCGTGAACACGCTGACAGCCAATGCGAGGAGGGCTGTCGGAAGTAAAAGCACGTTGGGGACCCACCTATGTTCGATATCCAGGACAAAGATCAGCAAGAGGATACCAAAATATGCACTGACAACCACTGTCTGCGTCGAGGGACCGTATCTCAGCCACAAGGCCGAGAAGCCGGTGCCGGTCACGAGGGCCATCCACCTGGGCGGGGGAGCAGGGGAGCAGGGCGGCCGGGGAGCAGGGGCGAGAGCGAGAGGAAGTGAGTTTTCCTGCTTGGCGCGGCGCTGGAGCAGCCAGTGGCCGGCACACCTCAGCAGAACGCCGACACCCAACCCGACAAGGCCATAGAACCACACGTCTGGTACCAATAATCTCCCAATCATCTTGAACCCTCAAACTGTGCGGGGGTGCGGAGGTATATTCTCTTCTGCTCCTCTGCTCCCCAGTTCCCCTGCTCCCCTGCTCTTGTCAGATGTCGTGAGCGAACCGAGCCTGTCTCCTGCTGTATCGAGCAAGCGCTGCATCCTGATTCGGACTCCATGGCGCGTGACGGGCTCGTCGCTGCCCGCAACAATCCACTCAGCCAGTTGCCTTACTGCCTTGCTAACCGGGCTACGTTTGTGACTGATGACCAGTGGAATGCCTCGGTTCAGGCTGTGCGAGACGAGTGGATCGTCCTGGGGAATTTCCATCGCGATCTGGCGCCTCAACCCTTCCTCGATGATCTTGCGATCCAATCCACCTTCGGTGGCGCGATTGACGATGACCTCGAACTTGTCAAGCGGATAGTTCAGAGATTCGGCCAGATCCAGAAATTGCCTCGTGTTACGCAGGCAAGTAATGTCTGGCACAACCACCAAAAGCACACGATCGGCCGTCTCAAACACATCGAGGGTACTATCGCCCAATACCGACCAGGTGTCGATGATAGTCCAGTCGAACATTGTCCGCAGTTCTGAGAGAACCCTTGACATGGCCAGGGGAGTAAATGCGTCAACACGCTCGATTTCTGAGGGTGCCAGCAACACCTGGACACCAGAGGAGTGGGAGGCCATCATTCCTTCGACCAGTTCCGGCTCCAGATCATTTGAGCGGATCAGCAAATCCATCAGGTTGTAGTTAGAGTGAACGTTCAGGACCAGCCCCAGGTGGCCGAACTGTGGGTTGACGTCCACCAGAGCAACACGCGCACCTGTTTCTTGTGCCACGGCAACACCCAGGTTCGCCGACAGCATCGTCTTGCCAACCCCACCCTTTGGACTAAAGAAGGCGATGACGGTTCCTTGTACGAGATCTTGTTCGTCGGACCCGTCGGACACGAGCCTGGTTTGCCTTGTCAAGTCCAGACGGTGGAATTGGTGTAACGCCTTCGACAATTCCCCCTTGGCCATAGGCACGGTCACGAACCCCCGCGCGCCGGCCAGCATGGCGTGTCGCACGTAGTTCATGTGGCCTTCGCCGGCGATGGCAATAACCGTCAGATCCGGATACCGGGCGACCAGGTCCTCGGTCAATGAGAGGGTGCTCATATTATTGAGATTTTGGTCGATGAGGATGATATCCGGATCTGCGTCTCGGATAGCAGCCAGGGCCTGGGACGGCGATGCAGTCGTACCGACCAACGCCAGGTCGGAGTCCTGCTCGATTGAATCGACGATGTCCGCACGCATTGGCGTGGCATCTGCTATCACCAGTACGTTAATCATGTCCTTCACAGCGCAACTCCTCTATGAGAAATCCTAAATCCAATACCTTTCAGATAAGACTTCGGAAGTCTGGTGATGTGTCTTCCGATGCGGAATCGGCCTGAAATCGGCTGGAACTCTGCCAGTTCAAGGCGCTTCTGAGACTTCCGAAGTCTGGACGCCGCTTATTCGAAAGGTATTGATCCTAAATCCGAAGTCACAGGCCTTGACCCCAAAGATATTGGACTTCGGACTCAGGACTTAGGACTGTTTATGGCAACTCTTCCGGGTTTATGTCGAAACTGTCTAGCATGTACTGCTCATTAACAGGCTCTGGCTTGAACTCGGTGTCGTCTTTTCGTGCGCGTAGAACAATGTCAAGAATGGCATCGGTATCCTTTAAATACTTTAGCATCAGAGCATCTTGTGGACCCAGTGCCAGTAAGAAGGACTCCGGTTTCACCCGATCTTCGTCTGGGTCAATATCCTCATCAGAGGGGAGCACCACGGCCGTGATAGACACTTGTTGCAGCGCCCAGAATGTCACTAGCTTGTCGTCTGTCTCGGTCGAAAATAGGAAGTCAATCACGTCTCCAGGCTCCAGGATGCCAATACGGCTCATCAGATCGGTGGCTGGATAGGCCATGACAACCTGACCGGGTTCGATTTCGAAGTTGATCTGCGGTCCCCTCTGCTCGCCTGGCTCAGCGATTCGAGCGTTCAACAAGATCTCGCCGGCCACCAACTGGCTCGTCGTCACCTTGCCGACAGCCTTCTCTGGTTCCCGTATTGCATTGTCGGGAATCGCTGAGAGCGGAACGTCCTTGGTAATCAGATGTTTTTCTTTGATCTCGGTGCGCGGTGGCACATCCCGAGCGACCATCACGACCGGCGCACGAGGTTCGGCCTCCCGCTGGGTCGGCTCTGCTGATGTCGTGCTGAGCATGACAGTAAAGGCCAGGCCGCCGGCTGCTGCAGCCAGAAACAGGCCCACAAGAAGCCATAAGCATCCACCCCGTTGTTTCATCACCGAATAACTCCTTTCGGAACAACTCCTTTAGAGGTTCGTCCAGTCACTGACTTTTGCCTCTTCTGGTCAAGATTTAGATCAGGGAACCCAATCGATCCCTCTCTCATACAGAATCTGAGATACACCGAGAAGGCTCGATATGTTATGTTGCACGTAGTCGATGCGAATTTCGAAGTTCGTCAGACTCCGATGAAATCCTCCCAGACTTCGCTGGGGGTCTTCCAGGTACAGCACCGACTCCGGACGGAACTGCGTCTGCAATTGGAATGCAACGTTGAGATGCATGGTCTCCAAAATCGATCGCGCTTCCTCTTCATACCCGAAGTCACGGGCTAGCTGGTACGCGGCCATTAACCCTTCGGTACGCGTAGCAGTGGGCGTGGATCGAGGAGGGTCGTAATAGCTCCCCAGGTAGTCCGCAAAGGCCGGGGCACGGTTTTGGCTTTGGGAAATCGTCTGCGCAATTCGTAGGGCATGACTCAAGTACGAAGGGTCAGGGCGATAGCGGTAGAGTTCGTTCAAAGCATAGAGCAGCCAGTGATCGTGGATCAGCTCGTCTGCTGACAAGCCTTTGTCACGGACGTTGATCAAATAGTACGCTCCCTTTTCGGCCGTATCCAGCCAGCCATCCTGCTGATCCAGCGCGTAGAGACGAACAAGCGCCAAAAGCGCCTCACCCGGGTAGTATTGTGAAACGAAGTCCAGGCGCTCGCCCTCAGGGTAGCTCCGCTGATGGATGAATTGCCCGTCTTCAAGCTGTGCCTGCTGAATGTACCGGCCCAGTTGTCGCAAAATGGGCATATATCGCTGGTCTTGAGTCACCTCGACGTGTTCTGTTAATGCAACCGCCGCCAAAGCGACGGCCCCCAGCTTGATTTTATCTTTGGACACCACGACAGCAACATCGGTTTTTTCTATCCCATAGGGTTTTACGAACTCTAGCAGATACTCGATAGCCCGCTCCGCTGCTTCCAAAAGCTCTTCGTCTCCAGTAGTGCCATACAGTTCAAGCATGGAATAAACTGTGCCGGCGTGGCGAATAATGTTGTACTTGGATTTCTGTTCGTTTGTTTTCGGAAGGTAGCTATAGACGAAACGACCGTCGGGATCTACCGAGCGACTCAGATAATCCCCCCCCTGTCGGGCAGCCTCCAGGAGAATGTCCCTGGAGACTTTGCCTGTTATTCGGTGTCCCCGGTAGAGGCTAACAACTTCCCCGCCATCATAGAAAAAGCTCGCTGTGGTGAAGCGATGGATCCTCAAAGGACCTGGTGTAGTGAAAATCTGGTGCTGTCCAAGTTCAGGGTGTCGCAGATGGAGATACCTATTAATGTTCTTGGACCGGATCTCCGCATCACTGTCAACCAGGGTGTGGGCGACCAGCTCTTCAGGAAGAAAGGCTATGCCCAACGGCCGTTCAAAGGCTATGCCTTCCAGACTCCGCTCGAAATTTAAATGTGTGTCTGGATGAACCTCTTCCACCGGATGGACACGCTGCACGATGTCGAGTTTGACCCACAGCGGGTGGTCGGTTTCTGAGACTGCCCGTGGTATGTGACCGATGGCCTGCTCGAGAGCTTGTCTAAGGCCCTGGCCGGTGCCCATAGCTACCTGGGCATGCGATGTGCCATCGCTCACGGAGAGGAATACGATCCTGGGTGAAACATCCGCCTGGAGGATGGAGGATGGAGGATGGAAGGGGGAAGATGGAGGATGGAGGATGGAAGGGGAAAGATGGAAAATAGGATTCCATTCTCCACTCTCCACTCTCCATTTTCCATCCTCCATTCTCCATTCTCCATTCTCCATTCTCCATTCTCCATTTTCCACCGAGCCTTTGCCCTGGGAGAGGGACCCTGCGACAGCATGCAGAAGCGTCTCGGCGTCGGTCATCGCGAGGGGGGTCTCACTTTGAACGTTCTCAAACCAAATCTCATCCGCCGAAACTTCAAAGATCGAAGGTTCGAGTTTGGTGATCTTTCCGTTCGGATCGGGTTGAGACTCAAGAGCCTGCCTAACTAGCCGCGGTACTGGAGCGCCGCTCGAGGCTTGTTTCTGTGCAAAGACATAGATGGTCCCGCCTGAGACAGACAACGCCAGGAAGGTAACGGCAAGAGCCATGGCCGCTTGCCTGGTAAGAAATCGAGAAACATACCCAAGGCGGTTGCGTCGTTCGGGAGTGAAGTCCAGGGCGATGTCAATGGTGTAGAAAATGATGGCGGCCAGCAACAAGATTGCGCCTATCATTTCCAGCACTTCCTCTGTAAGGACCTGGAAGGAATACCACCCAGCACCAATTTGTTTGAACGTCCCTCGTACACCTTCAACGAGGAGTGCCAGCAACCAGCACCCTATCCCGGCAAACGCACTACGTCGTGCACCCAGACTCACGCGGAAACGGTTGGAGAAAAAGAGAACGAAGTAGCCCAGTACGAGTATAATTGCCGGCGCGAAGAGTATCTGCCATTGAGTAACGTACATCCAGGAATCACTGAATTGAGCCGAAACACGTCGGGTTTCGCGCCAAAAAAGATTTTCATGAAGGATTGTAATCTCATCAAGGGACATTAACAGTCCCGCTAATCCAATCCCCAACCATAGTATCGGCAGGCGGAAACAGGCCGGCCCTTCGGCGTTGCGTTTCTGTTCCCAGTAGTAGGCTACCATCGCAGAACAGCCGAAAAGGAACAGAAGCGTGCCAGAGAACCATGTCGGAATATTCCTCTCTTTGTCGAGGTTAAACCACGAGACCCCTCCCACCTTCAGGTCTGCAAAGAAGAAATGCAAGGCGCCTAGAATAAAGGCAATCCCCAGCAAAACCCCCAGATATACACGTAATGTTCGGCGGGTGGAATCGTATACTGAATGATTGTTCGAGCTCATGAGAATCCTCATTCCGGTACTGTTGTTATCTGTACGATCCCCTCGGAGACCTCGGGAAACCACCTCATCACCAAAGGATCATGCCCGGGAAGAATCAGAAACGGCGAAGCAGCCCTCCGATGCATTTCTCTGATCGTAGCCAGGTTAGCGTCGTGGTCGACCCTGGAGCCGATCGGTTTATGCCGTCGATTGTTCTCATACATGTAAGTGTTATCGCCGGCAATAATGACCGGACCATCAAGTGTCTCTACTACAACATACTGGGATCCAGGTGTATGATATCCACCCAGGGTCATGGTAATTCCTGGCGCTAACATCTCTTCCCCGCGTACCAGTTTGAGCCGTCCTTGCTTCTCAGCCCATATTAGGATTTCCAGGTCCTGCCAGCGCATCCCTTTCAGTTGGGGGTTTTCCACGCTAATAATCGACCTGGCATATTGGTATTCCTCCTCCTGAATCCATATTTTCGCATTCTCGTATGGCGCGAGGCCGCCCATGTGATCCCAGTGCGCATGGGTCAAGATAACGTCGCTGACCTCGGATGGTGAAATTCCAAGTTGACTTAGCCGTTCTGCGGGACGAACGTAATCCGAAATGTCCCAGTCGTCTGCTATTTCAGGATCTTCGAATCCGGTATCAACCAGAATCGTGCGTCCATTCCCCTTGATAATCCAAAATAGCCATTCGAAAGGCATGGATTCCGACGAAGAACCGCCGTGGATAATCTTGTCTTCCCGATAAGAAGAATGTCCGTAACTGACGCCATAAACACGGTACCGATCAGGGGCGCCCGCCATGCCAAAAGCCGGCTGGGCGAACATCCAGGGCCAGATCAGCAACAGACAGAAAGCCAACATGGCAAACCTATAAGCCAAGACCTGGACCCTCTGCTTTTCCATGGCAACCAGCAATATTCCTACCACCAGGTAAACCATTACTCCGATCTGAAATGTCGCATTCAAACCGTAGGAAGTAGAGATGTTCATCGCTAAAGGTACAGCCAGCGCACTGGTAGCGGCGCTTATCGCAAACAGTATGCCGGCCGCTGATTCCGCAAACTGCGCCTTGCCGAGCCTCAGAACGTAAGGGAAAGGAACTCCCATAAAGAAACCCAAGGGTGCCAGAGAAGCCACGGCTAAGGCAACCTTCCAATATAAGGGAAGGGAAACTCCCATCGGAAAAAGCGATGGGACCCACCATTGATGCACCATCAATAACAGAAGGATGCCCCCCAAAGTACCATACACTTCTAGTTGACCAATGCGACCACTCCAAAGACTGCCAAGCCCAGAGAAAATGAGGAGAGCCCCAAGTATCGTTGCAAAAGTTACGACTGGAGACCCCAGGAAAACCTCATAGCGTTGGATCAAAACGACTTCAGTCAGGAGAAATCCCATCCCTGTCAGAGCAACGATAAGCATGTACGGAACCGCGTTGCGTAGCTCAGAGCGATAGCGAGCTAGAAAAGACAGGAAAAACGGGATTAGCAGTGCCGCCATGAGAAGCGTTCTGACGTAGGTACCCTTCATCTCCGGGTGTGCCGGATCAACGTCAAAATGGAAAGGACGATCATCGGTGGTCACATAAAGATTGCGGGTACGCACAAAGTCTTCGTCGACCTCTCCTCTGAGAATGCGGGAATAGTTGGTCGAAGAGTACTCGTCAGGCGAATGGAGAATAGTGGTCTTAGCGGTTCTTATCAGCCCTATCCGGCGACCTATGCTGGCTTCGATTGCCTTGATATCATCGACGTCCTGAACCCATGTCCTCAGGTTGGCGACTTCCTGATCTGTCAGCGGATTCTTCTTCATTAAAATCTGGATGTAGTTGTCGCGTTTTGTTCGCCACTGAAAAATAAAAAAGTGCTGTTCGAGCTGGGTACTCCCCTGGTCGATCAAGGCCTGACGCATCGTCATGAGCAGCTTCCACACAGGTGGTTCTCTTCTTGGTTGACTCACGGGTTCCTCCACGATGAGGACACCACGTTCGGTCAGATGTTTCAGGTATGACGCCATAGCTTCACGCGTATGGAGATACTCGGGACTCGCAGCACGTCCTGTGGTACGGCCCCGTGCTGTGTGCGTATTCATCAAGGTGATGATGTCATACAACTCGTCGCTTTGTTGCACAAAGCTGCGACCATCCATGACCGCTACTTCGATGTTCTCGTAGCTATTGGCATTAAATTCCACTAATTCATTTGTCTGCAAGCTCACAATCGCAGGATTGATCTCAACGCCATAAACTTTCTTACCCAGAGCTTTTGCAGTTTTAGAGATTCCATCGCCAGAGAGCCCGATGATTAGAATAACGGGGTCTTCTATTAGCGTGTGCGGTATCCGAGGATCTATCTGATAGTCTTCGGTGGGATTTCGACGCAGCGTATCAATGACGCGGCCGTTTTCCAACGTTTTCAGAGTGGTGTGTGTTGGTTTTCTACGAATGACGTCATACCTTCCTACAAATGAGGATCTCGAAAACAAGACCTCCGCCCTGGGATAGCTCTTTTGGATCTTCGTTTGCACGATATTCAGCCAGTCGAAGTGAAGGTTTAGGCGACCAACCACCCAAAAGCTCAAAACGCCGGCATACATCAAGCAGATAAGCCCGATGCGAACTCGACGGGCTGGTAAGAGAATGATGAAACAGCCAGACACAAGAAAGGTCAAAGCCCCCAGGAACAACAGGCTGCCTTCCTCACGGAAACGACTTAGCGCCACGCCTACCAGCAGTGCCCCTATCGCAGCACCCAATAGATCTATGGCATAAACCAGATAGGACCGGGTCCGAGCCAGCGCAATCGTGATCACGGTGCTACTACACACAAACGGAAGCATAAGTAAAATCGAGGCAAGCAAGGGCGTATCCGTGAGGCTGACGGCGGTTCCGAAAGCCAAAAGGATCGAAACTGGAAGCAGCAGACTAGCTCCAACCATCGTTTGCAGGGGTGCTTGAAGAGATGTACGCCACCCAATCAGTCCACCGAATGAGATTCCAAGCAGGGCGATTGATATGACTGAGTTGGCAGTAAGATAGTCACCAAAGATTGTCAGCATCCGAAAGAGAATGATTTGGAGGAAGATGATCGCAAAGCTCATTCCTCCAACGCCCAGGAGTATCCAAATCCTGTGTGACCCTTCTGGGAAAGGGGCTACCCTGCTCTTCCGCAAGGTTGTAGCAGGTGCCTGGATCTCTACGTTCGGCCGAAGTACATACCCTCCAAGGGCTGTTAAGAGCAGAGTGCAGCCAGAGAGATACGCTAAACCAATAGCAAGTGTGAACTCCGGATCCCAGCTTCCTGGAACCAGAGAAGGAGAATTCGAAAGAGTTATCAAGAATAGCTCCAAACCCCACGCGATCAACCACCCCACGCCATACCTGTAAAGGTTGGGGGCGTTTCGAAGCTTATCAAGCAAGAACCATCCAAACAGGGCAAGAAGACCTAGCCCGAGGGCAACAATAACAAACTGTTCATACACATCCGGATTGGGATATCCCAATAGCTCGAGCCGTCGGTGGAAACGCGTTATTTCCGCAACGGACAGGACCAGAGCTGCAAGCACAACCAACAGCCAGGGCCAGGCTGTCTGGGAGATCTGGGAATCTCGCTGATGCCTTGCTCGATGGAAACCAATTAAAGCAAGGATCGCGACACCCGCCAGTTGCATGCCGGCAAGCCAGGACGCCAAAGTCAAGCTATTATCGAAGTTAAAATAGGAATACCGTCCCTGTCCCCAGCGGTACTCTGGCCAGAGAAGATGGGCAATCCCCAGAAGCACCTCAAGTATTAGCAATCCGTAGCAACAACGCTTAAAGAACTCAGTCCCTGTTGAGTTGTGCTTCTTGATGAGTTTGGCTTTCAAGCGTAATCTCTCGCGACTCTCCACTGTCTGCTCGATGGCAATCCCATGGGCGGCATCCTTCGTTCTCGCTTCACTTGATCAATATCATACATCATTCTGGCCGCATGTCAGTAAACCGGTCATATAACCTGCGTATCAATGGTGTAAAGGAGGAGAGAGTCTAGTCTCGACTTTGGCCATTTTGCTGATACCACTATACGTTGAGGAGTGAGGCACGCCCACGTGCCGTATCTTGTAGGCCCATTCGCATCTGGGGATGCTCGAAATGGCCAAAGTCGAGCTAGTATATGCCTGCTTATTGAGCATCAGGATCGAAGTAGCGAACGCCGCAAACTCCATAGTTGTCTGAGCCGGACGATTTTGATGTTGGCTCAACCCATTGAATGAAAACCCCGCAAATTCCTCCCGTTTGCCCTGAATCGTCGTCATCGCCATCGTCATCATCGTCGCCGTCGGGGATGATGTCGCAGACGCCATTTTGCATTCCCGGTCCGAGTCCGAAGTCGTATCCGGTGATCGAGAACTCAGCAAACCCGGCAATCGTATAATCGTCATCGTCGCCGCACTCACAGTCATCATCGTCGCCATCGTCGTCATCATCGTCGCCATCATCGTCGCCGTCGTCATCATCGTCACCATCGTCGTCGTCGCCGTCGTCATCATCGTCGCCATCGTCGTCATCGTCGTCATCGTCGTCATCGTCGTCATCGTCGTCGCCATCGTCGTCGTCGTCATCGTCGTCGTCATCGTCGTCGCCATCGTCGTCATCGTCGTCATCGTCGTCGCCATCGTCGTCGTCATCGTCGTCGCCATCGTCGTCATCCTCGTCGCCATCGTCGTCATCGTCGTCGCCATCGTCGTCATCATCGTCGCCATCGTCGTCATCATCGTCGCCATCGTCGTCATCATCGTCGCCATCGT
>JBHIAO010000128.1:0-12863 GCA_046758565.1 Anaerolineae bacterium | reverse complement strand
GGTTCGCCCGGCGCTGGGGGATCAACCTCTTCGACTGTGGCAACGGAAACACGCATCACGTCATGGTTCGCAACGGCTTCATCCGGCCCGGCACCGTGGTCGTCGGCTCTGACAGTCACACACCTGTGCACGGCGCGCTGGGATGCTTCTCTACCGGTCTCGGGAATGACTCACACGCGGGCACCGTCATGCCGTTCGGGAAGGCCTGGTTCAAGGTTCCCGAGGCGATTCAGGTCAGACTTAGCGGAGCACACAAGCCCGGAGTCACCCCGCGCGATGCGGCGCTTTGGCTCCTGGGCGCGATCGGCGAGGGCGGCGCGATCTACAAGGCCCTGGAATTCACCGGGCCGTACATCGAGCGCCTGGATTTCTGGGACCGCTGGCTCTTTCCGCTGATCGTGGTGGATGTGGGGGCCAAGTGCGGGTACATCGAGCCTGACGAGAAGACCCTCGCCTTTGTGCGTAGCGTGACCGATAAACCCTTTGACGTGTTACAGGGCGATCCAGACAGAGAGTTTGAGACGGTCTGGGAGTGGGACATCAGCGATCTTGAGCCTCAGGTGGCGTGCCCACCGACGGTGGGAAACGTCAAACTTGTCACCGAGGTGCAGGGGGCGCCTGTCCAGTGGACCGAGTTGGGTGGGCACGGCGGCGGACGCCTGGAGGATTTCCGGCTGGCAGCTCGGGTCCTGAAAGGACGACGTGTGCACCGCGACCTCAGGTTCAATCTTGTCCCATCGAGCCGGGCTGTCTTCACGCAAGCGGTGCGCGAGGGGTTGGTAGAGCTGCTGCACGAGGCCGGAGCCACCTGGTTTCCGCCAAGCACCGGGTCGAATCAGGCGTACAACATGGGGGCGATGACTGCCGATGAGTCGATGATCTCCACCCAAGCCCGGAACTTCCCGGGCCGCAATGGAAGTCCTGAAGCCAAGATGTACCTTGCCTCAGCCCTGACCGTGGCCGCCTCGGCCGTTGCCGGCTCGATAGCCGATCCTAGACAGTTCCTGGTATAGTTCGAGGGAGGTGCTTATGCAGGCACGAGGTCGCTGCTGGAAGTTCGGAGACAATATTCCAACGGACCGGATCGTTCCTTCTGATCTGATTTTCCGCCCCTTTTCTGAAATCCTCAACCACGTTCTGGAGACCTGCAACCCTGAGTTCCCGTCCAAGGTGAGGCCGGGCGATATTCTGGTCGCGGGAAAGCACTTCGGCCAATCCTCCGGCCGTGCGGTGGCCGCCAAGGCGCTGAAGCGGACAGGGATCGGTTGCATTATTGCTGAGTACTTTGCCCGTACCTTCTATCGGAACGGCTTTGAGATCGGCATGCCGATAGTCGAGTGCCCAGGGATCACGGACCACGTCAGCGACGGCGACATCCTCCGGGTGGACATCGAAGGCGGAAAGATTGTCAACGAGACTACCGGCCGTGGGTTTCAGGCAAAGCCCACACCTCCTTTCCTCCTCGACATGCTGAAGGCAGGCGGGCTTATTGCAATGGCAGAGCGCCTCGCGGGCAATGGATAATGTCGCCGAGGAGCCAGCTTGCGCATTCTTAACAACAATGAGATCGAGCAGGTCCTCACCCTTGAAGACAGCATGGGGGTTCTGGAGGTCGCCTACAAAGAGTACACGTTGGGGAAGGCGGCAAACCGCCCGCGCAACTTCACCGCCTTTCCGGTAGAGGACAAGCGCCATCCGGGCTTTCGATTCAGGTTCAAGTCCCAAGAGGGCGGAAACGCGTCCTCGGGGGTTTGGGCCTTGCGCATCACCTCGGACATGGTCGGCGTGGAGACCCTCGCCAACGGCGTCAAGCGGCGCCGGCTTATCGCAGCGGCGCCCGGGGGCACTTATGTCGGACTGGTCACTCTCTACAGCCTCGAGACTCTGGAGCCGCTCGCTATCATGCATGACAGCTACATGCAGAAGCTCAGGGTCGGCGCAACCTCAGCTTTGGGAATCCGGGAGCTTTCCAACGCGGACGTGAGGGTTGCCGGGCTGTTCGGATCCGGCTGGCAGGCCGAGGCTCACCTCCGCTATCTCCTGATGGTGCGGCCCCAGATCGAGGAGGTGCGCGTCTACAGCCCGACGCCGGCACACCGCAAGGCCTTTGCCGAGCATTGGAGCGATAAGGCCGGTAAGCGGATCATCGCGGTGGAACATCCGAGAGAAGTGGTAAAGGACTGCCGGATTGTCATATGCGCTACCGCCACTATGGACCCGTGCTTTGACGGGAGCTGGCTTGAGCCCGGCACCCACGTCACCGCGATCACCTCACCCGATCGCACCTCACTGCGACGTGAGCTGGACAGCACGACCTTCGATCGCGCCGATATCCTGATCGTTACTTCGAAAGAACAGATCGAGTACGACAGCCAGGTCGATATCCTGGAGCCGGTGAAGCAAGGCAAAAGGACCTGGGAGCAGATCGGCGAGCTCGGCGAGCTTTTGGTCGGCCGCTTCCCTGGGCGGAGCCACAGAGACCAGATCACCGTCTTTGCCAACAACACGGGGATGGGGCTTCAGTTCGCTGCGGTGGGCGCGCGAGTGTTAAAGCTGGCGGAAGCGAGAGGATTGGGACGCGAGGTGCCGACTGAATGGTTCCTCGAGGAGACGACACCATGAACGAAAAGATTGGCGGGAAGGTTATCAAGTTCGGGGACAACGTCAATACCGACGTTATCATCCCTGGCCGCTACCTGGTAAGCATCGACCCTCAGGAGCTGGCCAAGCATGCTTTCGAGCCGCTGGGACCAGAGATGCAGCAGCGTCTCTGGTCCTCTCAAGTGGTGGTGGCTGGTAGGAACTTGGGTTGCGGGAGCGCGCGTGAGCAGGCTGCCAGCTGCCTGGTCGGTTCCGGGATCAAAGCGGCGGTCGCGAAGTCCTTCTCCAGGGTCTTTTTCCGGAACTGCATCAATACCGGCTTGCCGGCGGTCGAATGCCCTGAAGCGGCAGAGGCTGCTCTGGATGGCGGTGAGCTCTGGATCGACTTGGCGAGCGGAATTGTTGAAGTCCAAGGGAAAAGATTCCGCTTCGCCGCCTATCCTGAGAGTCTCAAGCAAATCCTTGAGGCCGGCGGTCTTATCCCCTACCTGGCCAAGCATGTCCTGCCGGCGTAGGAAGCGGTGAAAAGGTGAAACATGATGGGTAAATCGTTCGCTGAAAAGGTGCTTGCAAGAGCCTCCGGGCACTCGGAGATCAGCCCGGGAGAGATCGTGGATGTCTATCCCGATCTGTACATGAGCCACATGGCAAGCTGGCGCTGCATCCGCACAATTGAGAAGCTGGGGACCGACAGGCTCTATGATCCAGACCGCATCGCCATGGTCATGGATCACATCTCGCCGGCGCGGACCAGCAAGATTGCGGACGACCAGCGGCTCTGCCGGGAATACGCCGTCCGGAAGGGGATCAAGAAGTTCTATGACGTCAACGCCGGGATCGCGCACGTGGTGCTGATGGAGGAAGGGCACATCCGCCCCGGCATGGTTGTGATCGGTACCGACTCACACACGACGATTTACGGCGCCCTCGGCGCTTTCGGCACCGGCGTCGGGTTCAGCGAAATTACGGCCGCCTGGGTCACGGGAAAGCTCTGGATGAAAATGCCGGAGTCGGTCAAGGTTATCATCGAAGGCCCGCTGGCGCACGGCACCAGTTCTAAAGATGTCATGCTCAAGCTGATCGGCGACCTCACTGCCGACGGCGCCACCTATTGTTCGGTTGAGTTTCACGGGAGCTACACGGAGGGGCTCCCGATCTCCGATCGAATGACGCTCTGCAACCTCGCCATGGAGCTCGGCGCCAAGAACGCGTTCGTCCGTCCGGACGAGATCAGCAGAACCTATCTGGCCGAGCGCAGCGTGCAGCCGGGCCAGTACAGCGAAACTCACCCGGACCCCGATGCGGTCTACGTAAAGAGCGTGACAGTCGACGGGCGCAGCCTCGTGCCGCAGATCGCCTGCCCTCATGCCGTTGACAACGTGAAGCCAATCGATCAAGTCGCGGGCACCAGGGTGAACCAGGTCTTCATCGGTTCATGCGCGAACGCCAAGTACGAGGACCTGGTAGAGGCCGCGGCGATTCTCAAAGGGCACAAGGTCGCACCGGGTGTGAGGCTACTCGTGAGCCCGGCCTCCAAAGAGACCATAGCGCGCGCCGTGAAGGACGGGACGTACTCAATCCTTCTCGAGGCGGGTGCGCTCCTCACGAACCCGGGCTGCAGCGCGTGCGCGGGGGACGGTGGCGTGATGGCCGACGGGGAGGTCACGCTCTCAACCGCGAACCGCAACTATCAAGGGCGTATGGGAAGCTACAACGCTGAGATCTATCTGGGAAGCCCCGCTGTGGCAGCGGCGACCGCGCTCCGAGGGGTCATCACCGACCCGAGAGAAATTCTGCCTTAAAAGCCTAACCAGACATATTTGAAATTTTCCGTTCTGCCTGTGCGTGTCCGCACGCAGACAGGTGAATTTGGGTTTAGGGAATCGGATAAACGATGACTCGCGCAAAGGCGCAAAGGACGCCAAGTTCGGAGAAATAGGAAAATATTTTTCTTTGCGGTCTTGGCGTCTTGGCGCGAAACACTTTGTTGAAGTCGTTCTGTTGAACATTTTATCGGTAAGAATCTAGATCGGTTTCTTCGTAAGCATCAATCTCCTGGGTGCGCGCTGCCGACCATGAGATCTCTTTTACGGTCTTGGGAAATGAAGTGATGGACTCACTGGCCAGAGATCAACTCCTCCTCGAACAGGACTTTCATCCATGCGTCAACTACGTGAGCATCCAGGACTAGCCTAACTAGTGAACATATTGATTAGTATATCACGTTTAAGGATTTCTCGGAGGTAAGGAAGATTCTGCTGTAATTTTACCGGTTATCAACGTTTTTGGTCAAACGTTCGGGCTGGCAAATACTGACCAGCAATGAAATGCGTCGTACGGCGAATGGGATAGAAAATGGCGGCCCGTTGCGGACCGCCGTTTCGAGTAAAAAGCCGGAGAGTCTTACATGTAGTGAAACGTGAATTGTTTGACTATTTTTTCCCTCCCACTACGTGGATTGTTGAATGAGGGAACTCAGAAGGCAGTCTGGCTGGAACTTTCTCTAGTAGCTCATAAATTTGACTTATATTACGGGAGCTTCTATGTTATCGCATTATGAGCAAAGGGCCGTTCCGTCGTATTGTCTCCCGAAGCAGGCTCTACGGGTGGTGACCCGTTTTGTCTCATCGTTTGGTGGTCTCGGAAGCGGCTCCATCCCCGATATGCACGGCAGCTCGAATACCGGCCCGCGCGAAGGTTGAAGATGGACATAAATAAGTTTCGGCTGAGGTCGTTTGTCGAGCGACTCATCGAACTCGGGGAGGTGGAGATCCATGAGGAACCGGTTCCCCTATCGCAACTGAGCCGGATTATCGAGTCTACGCCCCGAGCCACTTTGTTTCGCAAGGCCGGGCCGGAGCAAGTCGAGATCGTCGCCGCTGTCTGCGGGGGGCGCGGCCGACTAGCCGCTGCATTCGGCGTGGCTTATCGGGAGCTGCCGCATGAGTACATGCGGCGGATGGACAAACCACAACCCACCGTAGAAGTTCGATCCAGCGAAGCTCCGGTGCATGAGGTCGTGCGCACTGGGAACGACGCGGATCTGACCAAGTTACCTTTTCATGTTCAGCACGAGTTCGACGGCGGACCCTACATCTCCTCCGGCATTGATTTTACCGTCGATCCCGAGACAGGCAAGACCAACGTGGGCTGCCGTCGCCTAATGCTCCGAGGCCGACACGAAATGCGCTCCAACCTTACCGCGCCTTCGGACCTCAAACGGATCTACTTGAAATGCCTGGAGCGCCGCGAACGGCTCAACGTCACCTTCGTAGTGGGGTCCTATCCCATCGATCATCTCGTTGCGGTATTGCGACTCCCCGTCGACGAGATCCAACTGATTGCCACGCTGAGAGGTGAACCCTTGCCCATAGTCCGTGGGGTCACGAACAACGTTCCCGTTCCGGCGGACGCCGAGATGACGATCGAAGGCTATTTCGACGAGCTCGGGTACCGGGAGATGGAGGGGCCTTATGGTGAAGGTTACGGTTACTACGGTGGAATGCATATAGACCCTGTGTTTCACGTTACGGCGATCACCAAACGCAAGCAGGCCCTGTTCCAGTCGCTGCTTCACAGCGGCCCATGCCTTAGCCGGGCGGATTCCCCGAATCTGGGGGCGCTCAATGCCGAGGTCGCGGCCTGGAAGGCTCTCAGAGCGGCGGGGATCGAGCCCGTCGCGGTTTGTGCGCCGACAACCAGCGGTCGCCAGCAGCATATCCGTGTGGCGGTCACCCAGCGAGGCCCCGACCAGGGGCGACTCGTCATCTCCACGTTGTTCGCCCTTCCACGGTTCAAACACGTCTTTGTCGTCGACGAGGATATTGACGTCTTTTCGGACGAGCAGGTGGAATGGGCGATGGCTACTCGCTTCCGTCCAGACCGGGACATTATGATCGAGGCGGGCTTTTCCCCCCACTACATGGACCCTGTCACGGAGGAGGGGGGCATGTTGGCGAAAGCTGGGTTCGACTTGACGGTTCCGTTCGGCAGACCGGACCGTGTCGAAAACAGGGTCGCCCATGCGCCGCGGTTTGAAGGGTCTGCACATTTTCGGACAGTCCGTGAGGCCCTCGAATCGAAGCCGATGTACTTTGCGCAACTTATGGAAGCCGTGGGGAGCGACGATGGCCGGGAGATTGCCCTCGAACTCGATCGCCTGCGCGAAGAAAATAGGCTGACACGGCTCGATAACGGCGAATGGGCTCTAAGATCCGCACAGGAAACTATCGGAGCTTCCACCCCGACCGATGGGAGTACACATAAGGACGATTTTCGATGAAGCCGGCAGCCTTTGAACACTGCGTCCCGGAATCACTTTCGGAAGCTTTGGCGCTCGTGAAACAGTATGGGGAGGAAGCCAAGGTCCTGGCAGGGGGCCGAACTCTGATGCCTCTTATGAACCTACGACTGGCGCGCCCTACAGTGATCATCGATATCAACCGATTGTCAGAACTTGCCTATATACAACCCGCCGCAGACGGCGGTCTGACGATCGGCGCGTTGACCCGTCAGCGTATGGTAGAGCGCTCTAGCGTCGTTCGAGACAAGAACCCTCTTCTGGCAGAGACGGTCCCGTTAATCGGTCATTTTCAGATCCGTAACAGGGGAACGATTGGAGGGAGCCTTGTCCATTCAGATCCGGCTGCGGAGTTACCGACGGTCTGCCTGATTCAGGAGGCGGAACTGGTCCTGCGCCGGGCCGGTGGCGAGCGCGTGATCAAGGCAAAGGATTTCTTTATCGGCCCCCTGATGACGGCTATCGAGCCCGACGAGTTCCTTACACGGATCAGGTTCCCCGCCCGGCGACCGGGGTTGGGATGGGCTATCCAGAAGGTCTCTCGCCGCCGGGGGGACTTTGCGCTAGTGGGTGTTGCCGTTTTGATAGAGATCGATGGGAATGACGTTTGTAAGGACGCGCGCGTCGGTTTCTTTGGATTCGGTGACGGGCCGCTCCGTATGGAACCGGCCGAATCGATCCTGTTGGGGAACCATGTCGGCGGCCGGACTTCGATGGAGATCAGCAGGATCGTTTCAGGCAGCTTGCCCTCTCATTCCGACATCCACGCCTCCGGAGAATACCGCCGGGAGGTGGGTGCGGTGTTGGCACGAAGGACTTTGGAAACAGCCCTATCCAGGGCAAGAAAGGGCACAGGAGGATGAGCTCGAAACGAACCGTGAAGGTTACCGTCAACGGCAAGATGTACGAGCGCTCGGTTGAAGTCAGGATGACACTGGCGGATTTCCTACGCAACGAGCTGGACCTTACGGGCACGCATCTGGGCTGCGAGCACGGAGTCTGCGGCTCCTGCACGGTCCTTTGGAATGGCGACGCGGTTCGCTCTTGCCTGCTCCTGGCGGTCCAGGCGGACGGTGCGGAGCTGATGACTGTCGAGGGACTGGCCGAGGGAAACCGCCTTCACCCGCTTCAGCAAGCGTTTCAAGAAGCGCATGCCTTGCAGTGCGGCTTCTGTACGCCGGGGCTTCTGATGACCGCCTATGCTTTGCTGAACGAGGTTCCCGACCCGACGGAAGCACAGGTTCGCGAGGCCATCTCGGGCAATATATGCCGCTGTACGGGTTATCAGCCCATCGTTCGCGCCATTGTGCAGGCGGCCGCTGTTCCAGTTTCCAAGTAAAGGCACGGGACGATCGTTCTCCGGAGAAGAAATGGTCCAGACCTATATCGGTGCTCCCATCAGACGGCAGGAAGATATTCCATATCTTACCGGTCAAGCGACCTTTGTCGACGATGTGAAGTTTCCGAACATGCTCCACGCGGCCATCCTGCGTAGTTCGCACGCTCACGCGCGCATCAAATCGATCGATCCGGACAACGCGAGGAATATCCCGGGTGTAGCGGGCGTTCTGACCTTCGACGAGATCGCTTCCATATCCGGCCCAATCCCGCTTCGAATGTACGCCCTCCCCGGCCTCGACCGTTATCTACAGTTTCCTCTGGCCCGAGATAAGGTGCGTTACGTTGGTGAGCCCGTAGCCCTGGCGGTGGCGGAGAGTCGTTATCTGGCTGAAGACGCGCTGGAGGAGATCATTGTCGACTACGAGCCCTTGCCGGCGGTCACCAACGTTCATGACGCTATGCGCGATGAGATCCTCATCCACGAGGACGCGGGGACGAATCTGGCCACGCGCTACACGATCTCCGTCGGAAACGCGGAAGACGCTTTCCGTCTCGCAGATTACCGACGCCGGGAAAGGTTCAACGTACAACGACTTACGGGAAATCCCCTTGAGACCCGAGGCTTAATCGCATCGCACGACGCCGGCAGCGGGGATCTGACCGTCTGGGGACCGACGAAAGTGCCGCACTTTAACAGGCAGGTGCTGTCCACCCTCGCGGGTATCCCGGAGTCCCGGATCCATTTCATCGAACCGGACGTGGGTGGGGGTTTCGGCGTCCGCGGGGAGTTTTACCCGGAGGATTTTCTTGTTCCCTTTGCTGCGATGAGGTTCGGGCGGCCGGTAAAATGGATCGAGGATCGCCGTGAGCACCTCATGACGGCAAATCACTCGCGCGAGATCGTTTGTGACGCGGAGATTGCCGCGAAACGGGACGGAACGCTGTTGGGCCTGCGCGCATGGGTATACGGCGACATGGGGGGCTATGTCCGCACCCATGGCGGGATCGTGCCGTCCCATGTGGCTGCGCTGCTCCCCACGCCTTACCGGATCTCGAACTACCAGTGCGACGTCCATTGCGTCATGACAAACAAGACCGGAGTTGGAACGCTCCGAGCCCCCGGGCGCTACGAATCTTGCTTCATCATGGAGCGCTTCCTGGACATCGTCGCTTCGGATCTGGGTATAGACCCGATTGATATTCGCGAAAAAAACCTGATCCAGCCCGAGGCCATGCCGTACGACGTGGGAAAAACGCGGCCGGGCGATGCGTCCACGATTCTCGACGGCGGCAATTATCCCCTGGCATTACGGCGGGCGGTGGACAAGTTCGGTTACGAAGAGGTCAAAAGCCTGCAAGGCCGCCTGGAGAACGGGAGTTATCACGGGATCGGTGTCGGTTGCTTTGTAAAGAACACGGGCCGGGGCCCTCATGAAAGCGCTCGGGTCGTGGTTAACAGCGAAAACGGGATCGCCGTGTATCTGGGTCTTGCCTCGCTAGGTCAAGGACATAAGACTATTATGGCGCAAATCTGTGCCGACACATTGGGTGTTCCCATTGAGCATATCAACGTCTTTCACGGCAATACGGATTTCCTCCCGTCGGGGGGAGGAACCTATGCCAGCCGGGGTACGGTGATGGGAGGCAACGCGGTTTTTCTCGCGGCACAGGAGTTGAGGGCCAAGATACTCCAGATCGCCGCCGGCCACGTGGGTGAGGGAGCGGACAAGCTCAATCTGCAGGAAGGGCGGATCTACCGAAGTGGAGAGGAAACAGGGAATCCGTTGTTGTCTCTTGGCGACGTGGTAAGAGTCGCCCGGGGAACAAACCCAGAGGCACAAGGAAAACCCGAGCTTGATGTGACTGCCCGGTTTGACGCGGACCAGCATACCTACACGTATGGAGTTCACATGGCCCATGTGAAGGTCGACCGGGAGACAGGCGAGGTCGAGGTCCTGCGATACTTGGTCTTGGAAGATATAGGACGTGCCATCAACCCGCTGTTGGTTCATGGACAGGTCGTCGGCGCAGCGGCACAGGGGATTGGGGCGACCCTCCTCGAGGAATTGCTCTATGATGAGGAAGGCCAGATGTTGACGACAACGTTTATGAACTACCTTCTCCCCACTAGCACCGACGTGCCGCCGATTGAAAGCGTTATCACTGAGGAGCACCCGTCCCAGTTGAACCCCCTTGGCGTCAAGGGCGCCGGAGAAGGAGGTATTGTTGCGACCGGTGCAACGCTGGCCAACGCAGTTGCGAATGCGCTCGCGCCGTGGGGTGACGAGGTAAGGCAGCTCCCGCTGAGTCCGAATCGGATCAAGGCGTGGCTCAGAGACCGTAAGGACGGATAGCCCGAATTTCTCACCAGACCACGGCTGCGGGCGTGCATCTGCCGGAATCTACAGCACGATCACTTTGCCAGGGCAGGCAAGTGTGCTTCAGGGATAAGTCTGGTCGGAAAGCATCCTATGCATCCGTACTACTTGCCTAGATCCAAGATAATAGAGTTGCTGTCTTTCCAGTCCCAAACTTGAACTCCAAGCTGTTGGATGGATACCTATCTCAAGCTGTAGCGGACCCACGTTCTGCTTGACTTTGGCCCCATAGAAGGGTTATCCCATTTCAGCCTGCATGAGGGAGGCGCTAGAAAGGCTTTTCCTGGAGAGTTGACGATAGGAGTATAATGGCAACGGCTGGATAGGGGGGAAAGCGTGGCAATTTTGGGGCGGGCTATCCTGGTCTTGGTCTGGGCAAGTGCCCTGACACTGGCTAGGGCTACACCGACCTGGGCCAATGGACAGCACGGGCATGAGGCAGGTATTCCAGGCACCTCCGTGCTCCTTACCCTTCTCATCTTCCTGCTTGCCGCGGTTGCCCTGGTCTGTTCCTTGGGGCTCTACATCCGGTGGCGGCCAGGCTCGGCGGCGGGACGGCAACTTAGGGCTCTCGCCAGTTCGGATTATATCAGAACCGTGCGCGGCTTCAGCCGCAATGCTAAGCTGTTGCTCTCCCGCAGCCTCATTGTCGGGGTGAACTTCGGCCTGTGGCACGTGCTGTTCAACCTCTATCTGCTAGCAGCGGGCTTCGATGAGGGTTTCGTAGCCAAGATGGTCGCCGTCAACTGGCTGACCCACGGCTTGGTGGTCATCCCCGCTGGCATCATCTCCGACCTGCTGGGCCGGCGCCGAGTTTTCCTGGTAGCCTACGCTATTGCCATCCTGTTCCGGGGCCTGCGTCTGTTTACCTTGGACCCCCAGGCCCTGCTCATCTTTAGCGCTCTCGGCGGTGTCACCGAGGGCTTCCACGCTATCACCGGTCCCCCATTTATGTTGGAGCAAAGCCGCCCCGAGGAACGGGTGCACCTGTTTAGCCTCAGCGCTGTGTGCATCGCCGTATCCCTTACTGTGGGCAATGCCATGGCTGGCCTCTTCCCCGTGTGGCTGGCTGGATCTCTGGGCGTGGAGGTGGGCAGCGCCACTGCCCTGCGGGCAGCCCTGGTGATCATCATCCCGGTAGGCATTGCCAGCATGGTGCCCATATACCTTATTAAGGAACAGTGGCGGGTAGTGTCCCTCAAGGCGTGGTTTACCGGCCTGACCAGCCAGGGGATCATGGCCAGGCTGACCCTCACCCAAGGGCTGGAGGCGGTAGGGCTAGGACTGGTGGTCACCTTCTTCAACGTCATGTTTGTCTCCAAGTATGGGGCCAGCACCATGTTCGTGGGCAACCTCTTCGCCATATCCACAGTCGTAGTAGCGGGGTTCACCCTGTTCACCCCCATCCTGGTAAAGCGACTGGGCCAAGTCAGGACTCTGGTGGCCATCCAGCTCGCCGGGCTTCCCTTCTTGATGCTGATGGTGGTTGCCCCCAACCGGTGGTTTTCCGGGGCCGGCTACATGCTCCGGGAAACCTTCACCGGGATCGGCGCCGGGCCAACCGGCGGTATGGGTTCCCCGATCGAACGCCTCTTCCCCATGGAGATTGTCAAGCAGCACGAGCGGGGTACCACTAACGGACTGATGCACGCCTTCTTGGAGTTTCCCATGTCCATAGGGGCATGGATTGCTGGGCCTATGATGGTGGGGGGGGAGTGGAGCGTGATCTATATGCTGGCCAGCGCCTGGTTTGCTGCCTCCTATCTGACCTTCCTCTATTTCTTCCGACCGGTGGAGGCGAGGATGCAGGCCGCCGCCCCTGCGGGAGGGGGCTTACTGCCACGGCAGGGGAGGGGACGGCCTCGCTGACTCTAGTCTAGACCCGTATAATCCGGGAGTGGAAATAAAAAGAGCCGCCGAAAACGATTGACTCTGGTATGTTAGTTACCTAGCTAGCTTTTCATTGAGGTCTGCACTTCAAAGCCAGAGATCTGCTGTACAACCTTCGAGCTCCCGCACTTTGGGCATTTAATGCCCTTTCTTTCCTGATGCGCGGTAGAGTCTGGAGCTCTTCTTCGCCCATGGGCAGCACCATGAGGCCATCCTACTTCAGTTGCCAAATGAGTGGACGGGGAATGCATGGAGCGGCAGCAGAGATCACAACCCCGTCGTAAGGAGCATGCTCCTGCCAGCCAAGCGTTCCATCACCCACATGAATAGATACGTTGCGGTACCCCAGGCTT
>JBHIAO010000127.1:0-12912 GCA_046758565.1 Anaerolineae bacterium | reverse complement strand
CAGGTATCGGTACTCTGGAGAGCCCTGTCATCGATAGCAAAGCCAACACCTAGCAGAAATCGGACTTGACAAAGAGAGCATGCTATTGTATATTTATTGTAATATACAACATTTACCTGTTCCTTCTGAGGCTATATCATGGAACGATCAATATTCCGCCCTGTTCGCGTTACCCGGGCCTCCGAAGAGGTGGTCCAGCAAATCAAATCGCTCCTCTTCTCTGGTAAGTTGATCCCCGGTGACCAGCTTCCCTCCGAAAAGGAACTTGCCGAGCAGTTTGGGTTAAGCCGCACCACAGTGCGTGACGCGCTGCGCGTGTTGGAAACGCAAGGGCTCATTGAGATCAAGGTTGGCGCCGGCGGCGGCGCATTTGTAGCCCAGCCCAGCACCGGGCCGGTGCTAGAATCATTGACAAATATGCTGCGACTTCAGCGGCTTGGGATCCAGGAGCTGGTCGAGGCACGCCAGATCGTCGAAACCAATATCGCCATGCTGGCTGCGCAGCGCGCCACAGCCGACGACTTGAAAGCGATGGAGCAGGCCATTGCAGCGGCGCGTGCTGCGCATGCCGCAGATGATCCGCATTTTATGCCTCACAGCGTTGCCTTCCACATCGCTCTGGCCAGGGCAGCCAAGAATCAGGTCTTGCTATTCACCGTTCATTCTATCCGCACGCTGTTCTATGAGGTTCTCGAGAAACTTTTGCCAGCCGATGACATGGCCCAACGTGCCATTGAGGATCATCAGAAAATCCTGGACGCTGTCAAAGCCCGCGATGCGGAGCGGGCTCGCCGACTAATGCATGAGCACCTCTTGTACTTCAAGGAGCGCGCACAGAAACTCGATCGATCCACGTGATGTTCCGTTGGGATTAGAGGTTCGTGGCCACAGGCCGCCAGGTAACGAAGGAGGAGATCTGTGACGTTAGTGGTTGAGGCACAACTGACGGAGACACGAGAGCAGGAGAAGCCCGACATCAGCAGTCTGCGCAGCACGCTGGACTGGCTCAGGGATGAGGGGTACCTGATCGAGACCGATGTGGAAGTAGACCCAGACCTGGAAATCACGGGCGTCCAGAAATTGTTAGATGGGAGTTTGCCCATCCTGTTCAGAAATGTCAAGGGCTATCCCTACGCACAGGTTGTGACAAACCTGTTCGCCAACATGGACATCCTGGACCACATGTTCGGGTGGAAGGGGCAACAGGCCCGTACACGCGAGCTGGCTCGCGCGCTCACCCATCCGATCCCGCCGGTTGAAGTATCCCAGGATGAAGCCCTCTGCCAGGAAGAAGTCATCACGGATGATCTCGATGTCAACAAATACGTGGTCTCCATCCGACACACAGCCTTAGAGTCGGAGCTGACCATTGGCTCTGGCAATAGTGTGGTCGTGGGCGAGTATTTCCACGGCGGTAGCCACATTGGGTATAACCGTATGAACTGTCGCTGGGGCAATGTCTGCACCTTCCAGTCTGCGCCCGGTGCTCACATGTGGCAGATCATCACCGAGCACTACCGCGATGAGGAGCCCATCCCACTGACGATGTGCTTCGGTGTGCCGCCGGCTGCCACCCTCATTGCCGGCGGTGGTTACGACTACGTGGTCCTGCCCCGTGGTGGGGACGAGTTGGGCGCCGCCGGGGCCGTCCAGGGCTACCCCATCCGCATCGTCAAGGCGCGCACCGTGGATGCCTGGGCGCTGGCGGACTGCGAGCTTGTGCTGGAAGGGCTCTTGTACCCCCGTGACAAGCGCTACGAGACGGCCGAGGCCGAGGCGGCGGACAAGCAGGGCAAGTTCCCCTTCCATCCAGAGTGGGCCGGCTATATGGGCAAGGCCTACAAGGCGCCTACTTTCCACGTCACTGCTATCACCATGCGACGTCGTGAGACCAAGCCCATCTTTTATGTGCTGGGCGTCCATATGCTTGACTGTAACAACATCGATACCACCGTTCGCGAGGCAGCCATTTTCGAACTGTGCGAGCGGCTCCAGCCAGGCATCGTCCAGGACGTGAACATCCCATTCTGCATGACCGACTGGGGAGGCTGCATCATTCAGGTCAAGAAACGCAACCGGATCGAGGAGGGCTGGCAGCGCAACTTCCTGGCGGCCATCCTGGCCTGCAGCCAGGGCATGCGGCTGGCGATCGCCGTGGATACAGACGTTGACATCTACTCGATGGACGACATCATGTGGGCGCTGACTACCAGGGTAAACCCACACACCGATATCCTGAACCCTGTCCCAGGTGGAATTGGCCAGACCTTCCAGCCGCAGGAGCGGATGACAGCGGGCGAGAAAGAGTGGACCGCCTCCAACACCCGGTTCGAAGGCGGTATGGGTATCGATGCCACACTGCCCTACGGCTACGAGCAGGATTTCCAGCGGCCGGTCTATCCCATTGAGCGGGTGGATCTGCATAAGTGGTTTAGCTCACAGGACATCGAGCACGCCAGGTCGCTGATGCACGGCTGGGTCGAGGTCCTGGCTCGGACTGGTCGCTAGTGAGATGGATGGTTAGATGGTTGGATGGTTCGCAAGGCATCAGCCATCCAACCATCCAACCATCTAACCATCCAACCACCTAACCAACTATTCCTAAGGAGTTGTAACGACTTGCTCTCTCCCTATCGCGTGCTGGACTTGACCGATGAAACCGGCTTCCTGTGTGGGAAAATCCTGGCCGATCTAGGGGCTGACGTCATCAAGATCGAGCCACCAGGCGGCGATGCGGCTCGAATGGTCGGCCCCTTTGCAGCTGATCAGCCCGACCCAAACAAGAGCCTGTACTGGCTCAGTTACAATACTGATAAGCGCGGCATCACTCTCAACCTGGAGTTGCCGCAGGGGCGAGAGCTCTTCAAAAGGCTGGTCCGTTCCGCCGATTTTGTCGTGGAAACATACCCGCCGGGCAGGCTGGATGAACTGGGGATAGGATTTAAGGCCCTGCATGCGCTTAACCCCCGCCTGATATTGATTTCGATTACGCCCTTTGGCCAGAGCGGGCCTTACCGACACTACAAAGGCGGCGACCTGATAGCTATGGCGATGAGTGGAATGATGTCCCTCATCGGGGAGCCAGGCAGACCACCGCTGAGAGTGTCGCTCCCCCAGGCGCCGATGTGGGCGGGTATGTATGCTGCTGCCGGCGGCTTGATCGCCCACTACTATCGCGAATTGAGCGGCGTGGGCCAGCACGTGGATGTCTCTCTGCAAGCCGGTCTGTTGTGGGCACTGGCCAACGCACCCGCTTATTGGGCCACCAATCGGACGGTGCCCGAACGCGCCGGCTCGCAGATAACCGGGCGCAGCATCAGCGGCGCCACCATGCAGGCGATTTACCGCTGCAAGGACGGCTACATCAACTTCGTAATTTACGGCGGTGCGGCTGGCCGGCGCTCTAACGAGGCACTGGTCGCGTGGCTGGCAGAGGAGGGATTGGCCACAGAGGGTTTGTTGAAGAAGGACTGGAGTCATTTCAATATCGCAGAATCTACCCAGGCAGAGATTGACGAACTCGAGGGGCCCACGGCTGAATTGCTCCTGCGTTACACAAAGGCGGAATTCTTGGAGCAGGCCTACGAGCGTGGGATGCTGGGCTACCCGGTGGCTGACGCGCGTGATATCCTGCGCGACCCGCATCTCCACGCGAGAGACTTCTGGCGGGCTATTTTTCATCCGCAACCAGGCCAGACGCTGGAGTTTCCAGGCGGCTTTGCCCGTTTCTCAGAGGCCACTGCAGGGCCGCGCCGGCCGGCGCCGAGAGCCGGCGAGCACAACGCCGAGATCTACCGGGATGAATTGGGACTGACGGAAGCGGAATTGGCAGAATTGCAAGCGCAGCAGGTGATCTGATCGCAACTACATAGCGAAGCTTCGCCTCAAACCGATAGGCGATCAACAACTTCTCACACGGATGGAAAAAAACACGGATAACAACAGAAAAACTGCATTCTATCCGTGTTTCCTTCTATCCGTGAGGAAAACTTGCTCTGTCTGTAAAGAATTGCCTGCCTCAAAGGATTCAGTTTCAATCGTCAGGCTGAGTAGTTGCTACAAACCTCGTGCAGGCAACTACACGAGAGCTATACGGAAGGGGGAATTTCCAGATTGAAGGGAACTGGTGCGCTGGCCGGGGTTCGCGTCGTGGAGTTCGCCGCGTTTGCTGCCGGCCCGCTCGTGGGAAAGCACATGGGCGAGCACGGCGCAGAGGTGATCCGGGTCGAGTCGAGAATTCGCCCGGATGGATTCAGGCTCCACTATCCACCCTTTAAAGACAATCGCCCTGGGCTGGACCGTAGCGGGACGTTCGCTCTCTTCAACAATGACGTGCTCAGTGTGACGCTAAATCTGAAGACGTCGCGTGGCGTGGAACTGGCCAAGGAGCTCGTCGTCCGAGCCGATGTGGTGATCGAGAACTTCGTGCCCGGGGTGATGAAACGGCTGGGCCTGGGCTACGAGGCGCTTCGAGAAGCCAATCCGGGGATCATTATGCTGAGTTCGTGCAACCAGGGTCAGACCGGTCCACGAGCGACACAGCGTGGGTTCGGCTCGCAGCTCACCTCGATGAGCGGGTTCACCCACCTGACCAGCTACGGCAATAGTCAGCCACCGGTGCTGCTTTACGGTCCCTACATCGATTTTATCGCTGTTGGCTATGGCTTGATCGCAGTACTGGCAGCATTGGATTTTCGACGCCGGACTGGCAAGGGTCAGCACATTGACCTATCCCAGTATGAGGCGGGCGTGCAATTCGTGATCCCGGCATTGCTCGACCTGCAAGTGAATGGCCGGGTGCAGGGTCCGCGGGGGAACCGCGATCCACGCGCCGCGCCACACGGCGCCTACCCCTGTCGGGGCGACGATGCCTGGTGTGTGATCGCCGTCTTTGACGAAGTGGAGTGGCAGGCGCTGTGCGAGGTGGCCGGCCACCCGGAATGGGCCGCTGATCCCCGCTTCGCCACCCTGGAAGCGCGCAAGGCGCACGAAGATGAACTGGATCGCCTGATTGGCGAGTGGACGGCCCGATTCACGCCGCGCGAGGTGATGACGAACTTGCAAGCCGCCGGCGTGCCAGCCGGCATGGTTCAGACGGTCGGCGATCTGTTCTCGTGCCCGCAGTTGACGCACCGGGGGCAGTGGCCGGCCCTGGAACACCCCGAGCTGGGAAGCTACGAATACGAGGCGCCCCCCTTCCTGCTCTCGGAAACGCCGGCCGAGATCCGCCGCCCCAGCCCCTGCCTGGGCGAACACAATGACTACGTCTTTGGAGAACTCCTGGGGATGTCACGGGCGGAGATTGAACAGCTTGAGGCAGAGGGCGTGCTGGTGTGAGAGCGGTAGACGGGCGTATGCAAAACCTGGGGGAGCGAACGCCGATTGAGCGGCAGCAGAGCGAGCAATGAATTGCCCGCCTGCTACTGCGAAACCCGTTGAAACGGGTTGATTCCGTTCCAAAATAGTGCGTTTCAACGCACTTCGCAGTATCAGGCGGCGAATTCATTCATCGCCTGTAGTTACGCGGAGGCAACACTAAATGACCCGAGGGTATCCTGACCTTCACGACCACCTGAGAACATTGGAAGACGAAGGGTTGTTAATTCGTGTCAAGCGGGAAATTAACAAAGACACAGAGCTCCACCCGCTCGTGCGCTGGCAGTATCGCGGGGGGGTGCCCGACGAGGAGCGTAAAGCCTTTCTGTTTGAGAATGTGGTGGATAGTAAAGGTCGCAGATACGACATCCCGGTGGTGGTGGGGGCGTTGGCCGGCTCGCAGCGCATCTACGAGATCGGCATGGGCTGCAACGGGCCGGAGGAGATGGAAAAAAAGTGGGACCAGGCCACGGCCCATCCTATTGAGCCGGAGTTGATCGATGACGCCTCCTGCCAGGAGGTGGTCTATACCGGCGAGGACCTGACCCGGGAGGGCGGCGGGCTGGACATCCTCTCGGTTCCCATCTCGACCCCCGGTTTTGACAACGCGCCCTACACGACCTGTTCCCACTGGATCACCAAAGACCCCGACACCGGCATACGCAACATGGGCAACTACCGGGGGCAGATAAAAACCCGCACCCGGGTGGGGATTTTCCCCTCGGCCCTGGGACAGGATGTTTACATCCACTGGCGCAAACACCAGGCGCGCGGTACGCACCTGCCGGCTGCGCTAGTCATCGGCGCGCCGCCGGCTGTCTCGTACACAGCGGTGCAAAAGCTGCCTTACGGCGTGGACGAACTGGCCGTCTCCGGCGGGCTGGCCGGGGCGCCCATCCGGCTGGTGAAATGCAGGACCGTCCCCCTGGAAGTGCCGGCCGAGGCCGAGATCGTCATCGAGGGCTACATCAACACCGAATTCGTCGAACCTGAAGGACCGTTTGGTGAGTCGCACGGCTACATGCATCCCCGCCAGCTTAACCCGTTCATGGACGTGACCGCGATCACCCATCGCCAGGACGCGATCTTCGTCTCCTGGATCAGCCAGGTGACGCCCAGCGAGTCCAGCGTGATCAAGAAACGCGGCTACGAGATGCTTTTCCTGCGCCATTTGCGCGACCAATGTCGGATTAAGAGCGTGGTCCGGGTGGAGATGCACGAACCGCTGACCAACTTGCGCAAGTTCATCGTGGTGCAGATGAAGCGCCCCAAAGAGGCCGAAGTCTGGCGCGCGCTGCACGCCGCCGCCTCCTTCCACCCCGGCGTGGGCAAGATCGTGGTGGCGGTGAACGAGGATATCGACCCCGCCAGCGCGGACGCAGTGCTGTGGGCCATGTGCTACCGGATGAAGCCCCATCGCGACGTGCACATTGTTCCGGGTATGGAAAAGGGGCACGCGCCGCCGTTCCATTACAAAGACCTGCACGAGGGCACCGACATCGTGTCCTATCACCTGCCGGCTGACGACTCGGCCATGTTGTGCAATGCCATTCTCAAAGAGCCATTTCCACCCATTTCCCTGCCAAAGCGCGAGTATATGGAACACGCCCGCGAGTTGTGGGAGGAACTGGGCCTGCCCCCGCTGCACCCGCAGATGCCGTGGTTTGGTTACTCGCTGGGGCAATGGGACGCAGAACTGGAAGAGGAGGCTGCCCTGGCCGTACGGGGCGAGCACTACCGGACCGGCGAGAAGCTGGCGACGCGCCGGGTGGCCGTCAGACAGGATGAAGATGGAACAGTCAGTGGGGATGTTCTCGAGATTGGGGCGTAACCATGGCAACGACAAGCGCACCGGTCGAACTAGACGCGCCAACCACCGCCTCGGGCTTGAGACGTTGGTTGGCGGCTGTCGAGGCGATGGGCGAATTGCGCCGGGTAAGCGGCGCTTCCTGGCAGGAAGACATCGGCATGGCCACCGAGGTCCTGCAGCAGACCCGGGACGCGCCGGCGGTGCTGTTCGATGAAATCCCCGGCCACGAACCGGGTTTTCGGGTGCTGGTCAACAACTTTGGCTCCATGCGGCGCATCGCCCTGGCCCTCGACCTGCCGCCGGACCGGGACACCACCACCCTGATGGGCCTTTGGCGCCAGAAACTGCGTCAGGTGAAGCCCGTCCCGCCAGTCCTGGTCAGCGACGGCCCGGTGCTGGAAAACGTGCTGCGTGACGACCAGGTGGACATGCTCAAGTTCCCCACGCCGGTCTGGCACGAGCAGGATGGTGGTCGCTACATCGGCACGGCCAGCGCCGACATCACCCGCGATCCCGACGAAGGCTGGGTCAACCTGGGCACCTACCGGGTGATGGTGCACGACAAGACCCGCGTCGGGTTCTACATCTCTCCGGGCAAGCACGGCCGCCTGCACCGGCAGAAATACTTCGATCGCGGCGAGCCCTGCCCGGTGGCGGTGGCCATCGGGATGCCCCCGCTGCTCTACCTGGCCAGCGCAACCGAGTCGCAGTACGGTGTCAGTGAGTACGACTGGGCCGGCGGCATCCTGGATCGCCCGGTGGAAGTGTTCGAAGGGGAAGTCACCGGCCTGCCGCTGCCGGTGGACGCGGAGATCATCCTGGAGGGGTTTGCCTACCCGCAGGAGAGCCTGGTGGAGGGGCCGTTTGGTGAATGGACCGGCTATTACGCCAGTGCCAGCCGTGATGAGCCGGTGATACACGTCCGGCGTATCTACCACCGAAACGACCCGATCATCGTCGGCTCACCGCCCACCCGCCCGCCGGACGAGCAATCTCGCTACCGAGCCTTCCTCCGCTCGGCGGTGCTGTTCGACCAACTGGAAGAGGCCGGGGTGCCGGACATCCAGAGCGTGTGGTGCCACGAGGTGGGCGGCAGCCGGCTGTGGGTGACGGTCAGCATCAACCAACGCTATCCAGGGCACGCCCGGCAGGTGGGCCATCTGGCCGCCTCGGTCCGTGCCGGAGGCTACCTGGGGCGGTACGTGATTGTGGTGGACGAAGACATTGACCCCACCAATCTGGAAGAAGTGGTCTGGGCCATGTGCACCCGCTCTGACCCCGAGCGGTCGATCGATCTCATCAAGCGTGCCTGGAGCGGGCCGCTGGATCCAGCGATTCAGCCCGGCAAGAAGGGCTTCAACTCGCGGGCCATCATAGACGCGACGCGGCCTTTCGAATGGCGGGACCAATTTCCCTCTGTGAGCGCCATGAGCCGTGAGCGGCGGCAAGAGGCGCTGACGCGCTGGGGACACTTACTTGAAAAGTAACTGTTTTAAGTTGTCATTCTGAGGTCCTCCATGACGCTGCGCGCCACTCAAAGGGCAATGACACTGCGCAGGACGATGTCATTAGTAGGAGCGGAGCGACGAAGAATCCCTGGAGCGGGACTGGATCCTTCCCCGGCGCAGGCACGAATTCACGGTCCGTCTCAGAGATTCTTCGTCCCTTCGGTCGCTCAGAATGACATTTTCGGCAACTTAACGTTGTAGGGACAGTTGCCTTGAAAACCAGGAGGAGCTGTGTCCAGAGACAAACTGCTCGTTGGTGAAGCCGGCAAGAACGTCATCCAGAAATTCCGGGCCAGGAATACCGTCAAGGGGCTACACCACAAAAACCTCAAGGAAATCGGCCTGCGTGGCTGGGCAGATCGGGGTGGTAACTCGATCTGGTTTGACACCGACACCCGGGCGATGGAAGCCCATCTTTCGGAAATTCCGCCGGGCGAGCACAAGCGCGCCCATCGTCACTTCCACGAGGCGTTGATCTACATCGTGCGCGGCCGGGGGTACTCGCTTATCTGGACCGAGGGCGAGGAGCCGACGAAATACGAGTGGGCGGAAGGCGACCTGATCTCGATCCCCATCTGGCACTGGCACCAACATTTTAACACCGACCCCGAGGAGCCGGCCCGCTACCTGGCGATCACCAACATCAACCATATGGACGCGCTGGGCCTTTTTCAACATGAGGAGCAACCATGGTCAGAGTAGGCTTTATCGGTCTGGGGCGCATGGGCCGGCCCATGTGCCGACATATTTTGCGAGCCGGATTTCCACTGACTGTCTATGATCACAAGCAGACGGCCATTGATGAACTGGTGGCCCGTGGGGCTGAGGGGGCTTGGTCGGCGGTGGAAGTGGGGACGGCCAGTGACGTGATTCTGGTGATGGTCCCCACCGACGATGACGTGATGGAAGCGGTGGCCGGCCAATCCGGCCTGCTGGACGGGGCCGCGCCGGGGTCGGTGATTGCCGTTTGTGGTTCGACCACGCCGGAGCTGTGCGTCAGGGCCGCCGCAGTCGCCCGGGAGAAGGGCGTCGGCCTGGTGGATACGCCGGTTTGCCGGGGCGTGCGGGGGGCGGAAGCCGCCGACCTGACGGTGTACGCCGGTGGTGAGGTAGAGGATGTGGAAAAATGCCGGCCTGTGTTCGAGGCTTTTGCCAACCACGTTTTTCACATGGGACCGATTGGCACCGGCCAGGTCACCAAGACGGTCAATAACCTGATCCACTGGGTCGAAGTGGTCGGGATTTACGAGGCGCTGCGGCTGGGGGCGGCTCACGGTGTGCATCCCAATAAACTGCGGCCAGCTTTGCTGGCTGGCAGCGTTGGCAGCCGCACCCTGCGCGAGTTGCACCTGGTTGGCCTGGCCTGGCCGCACAAGGATATGAAAAACGCCTTCCGCATGGCCGCCGAGAGTCAGACTTCGATGCCGCTGATGGAGCGGGTCGGCGAGTTGGTGGTCAACATGAGCAAGGAAGACCTGCGGGCGCTGTTCGTCGAGGATGGACCAGCATGAACGCCGACATCCCCGGCCTCAAGGAAAAACTGGTCACCTGCATCCGCATGATGGCCATGGAGGGGCTGCTGGACTTCAACGGCCACGTCAGCGCCCGCCTGCCCGACGACCGGCTGTTGATTAACTCTCGCTACTCGACCCGCGCCGGCATCACGCAGGAGCAGATCGTGCTCGTGGACATGGATGGGAAACTGATCGAAGGCGAAGATGAGCCGCCGAGTGAAACCGTCATCCACACCGAGGTTTATCGCGCGCGACCGGATGTCAACTGTGTCGCTCACCTGCATCCGCAGTATGCGACCCTGTTTACGATCGCAGGTGTGCCGCTGGTGCCGGTGTACATCGTGGCCAGTTTGTTCGGCCAAGAGGGAGTTCCGGTCTTCGACGATCCGCGCCTGATTCGCAGCAAGGCGGAAGGCCAGGCTGTGGCGGCCGCGCTGGGCGAGGCGCCGGCACTGCTCCTGCGGGCGCACGGGGCCGTGGCAGTGGCCGGCGATATCGAGGGCGTCTTTGCCGTGGCATTTGCCATGGAAGACAACGCCAAGAAGGCGATCTGGGCCTCGGCGCTGGGGAAGCCCAACCCCCTGACCGTGGCGGAAATGGAGCAATACGGCGCGCCGGTCAGTGACCGGGGTACGAAGCGCAAAATCTGGAACTTTCACGTGCACAAGGCGCGCGCTACCGGGTGGGTGAGAAACGAAGAGGCGCGAAGTGACGCCGGTACTTAGAGGCATCCAATAATTAATGCAGAACAGTGAATAATTAATGGTTAATGGAGGGGGCTGTGGCGAAAGGCGATGACATCGAAGAACGACTGATTGAATTTGGCGTCAGAATCATTCGCGTGTGCGAAGCCTTGCCTGACACACCGGCCGGACGTCACATTCGAGGCCAGTTGCTGCGCTGCGGCACCTCACCGGCGCCGAACTACGGCGAGGCACGCAGTGCGGAAAGCAAACGCGACTTTGTGCACAAACTCAAGGTCGTCTTGAAGGATTGGAGATCGGAGAGCCAGGTGGCATAATGCGGAAATATCGCGATCTACACGCACATCTGGCAGTCCTGGAAGAGCGCGGGCTGCTTTTCCGGGTGCAGCGCCCCATTAACAAGGATACCGAACTCCATCCACTGGTGCGCTGGCAGTTCCGGGGTGGCCTGCCCGAGGCGGAGCGCAAAGCCTTCCTGTTCGAAAACGTCACCGACAGCAAGGGCCGGCGCTATGACATGCCCGTCGCGGTGGCCGCGTTGGCCGGCTCGCTCCAGATTTATGCCGTCGGTATGGGCTGTGAGACGGCGGAGGAGATCAACGAAAAGTGGGACCGGGCGCTGAAGAACCCCATCCCGCCGGTGTGTGTGGATGAAGCCGTGTGCCAGGAGGTCGTGATAGAGGGCGCGGCGCTGGAAAACAGCGGCCTGGGCTGCCTGCCGGTACCCATTTCCACCCCCGGCTTTGACAACGCGCCCTACACCACCTGCTCGCACTGGGTGACACAGCACCCGGTGACTGGCGTTCGGAATGTGGGCAACTACCGGGGACAGATCAAGAGCAATACGCGGGTTGGGGTGTACGTGCTGGACTACAAGGATTTCTGGCACCACTGGCGCGCGGCAAAGGAACTGGGAAGGCCTCTGGAGGCAGCGTTGGTGATCGGCGGCCCACCGTGTGTCTCATACGCCGCCGTCCAGCCCGTTCCTTACAACACGGACGAGATAGCCATCGCCGGCGGGCTGGCCGGCGAACCGATCGAGGTCGTCAGGTGCAAGACGGTGGGTCTGGAAGTGCCGGCCCAGGCCGAGATCGTGATCGAGGGGCTGATCCCGACCGACGTCCTGGAACCGGAGGGGCCTTTTGGGGAATCGTACGGCTACGTCCAGCTCAAAAACATGGAACCGTTCATGAACGTCACCTGCATCACTCATCGACGAGATGCGGTGTACGTCTCGTTCATCAGCCAGGTGACGCCCAGTGAATCGAGCAAGATCAAGGAAGTCGGTTACGAGCCGATGTTGTTGAAACACCTGCGCGAGGAGTGCAGCATCACCAGTGTACAGCGGGTGGCAATGCATGAACCGCTGGTCAACCTGAGACCGTACGTCGTGATCCAGTTTGAGCGGCCGAACCAGGCAGATGTGTGGCGGGCCATGTATGCGGTCCTGGGACGCTATGGGGACATCGGCAAGGTGATCGTGGCGGTGGATGACGATATTGACCCCAAAGACCCTGAGTCGGTTAACTGGGCGATCTGCTACCGCATGCAGCCGGACACGGACGTTGAAATTGTGCAGGGTCGCCGCAACAGCAGCAAGTGGAAGATTCTTGTTCCGGAGGAACACCGGAATAAACAGACGCTTTCGGCTATGCTCATCAACGCCACGCTCAAAACGGCTCTGCCGCCGATCTCGCTGCCGGCCCGCGAGTACATGGAACGCGCGCGCACCATCTGGGATGAGCTGGGGCTGCCACCGCTTACGCCCCGCCGGCCCTGGTACGGCTATTCGCTGGGCGAGTGGCCCGACGAACTGGCCGAGGAGGCTGAACTGGCCGTGAAGGGTGAGTATTACAAGACGGGCGAGAAGGTGGCCAGGCAACGTGAAGAGGTCTAGAGGTCTCTCCCAAAAGTTCTTGGGGTGATTGTCCCCGATCAGCCCGGTGATCAATGAACTTTGAGACAGCATCGGGTAATAGCACCTTGCTCCTCAGCCGACG
>JBHIAO010000126.1:0-12976 GCA_046758565.1 Anaerolineae bacterium | reverse complement strand
ATCAGTCGGCGCGCCTCTCGCATTTTGCGATCACCCAGCCCGTCACGTTGACTGGACCCTTCGTCCTCGGGCGCCGGCTCAGCGAGCGCCCTGGCCGCTGGGCCGGCCTCTACTCCTGGCTCTTGACTAGACCGGTCATGTTACCTTCGGGGTCGGCAAACATGGCGAAGGTGACCGTGTCCGGGATCTCGGTGGGAGGTACGATCGTCCTGCCGCCCAGACTCTCCGCCCTGTCCAGGGCAGCCTGCAGGTCATCCACCGCGACGTAGAGCGTCACACCTGGCATCTCCTCTTCTGGCGTGAAGATACCCCCGTTGATTCCCCCTTCGCCGCCGGTCTCCACCATCCCGTAGTTCATGGGATTGTTGGTGTCGATCTTCCAGTCGAACAGGTTGCTGTAGAAATCCTGCAACTTCTTGGCATCCTTTGCCGCGATCTCCCAGTGTACAACAGGCTGACCCATGATGATTCTCCTTTCTCAGGTGATGTTGCGGGTGCAAGTCCCGCAAAGATGGATTGTCGGTCAAACGCGCTGCGGCAACCCACTGTTGCGCCGTGCTGGCCGAGCGAGGCAACTACTAACTGCCGAAGTGCTATTGAACCTGATCATAGTATAGCACAGATGTTCTATTTCGTCAAATCCGATACCTAACTATTGTCCTCTGTCTATCGGCCATCAGCCATCGGCTATCAAGAAGAATCAATAGACTTTCCCTCGGACAGGTGACACAACGCGTGCATGCTGTGTTAGCCGTCCTGTGTTGCTTCTTTCCCCTGCAGCCGCTCGCCCACCCACGCCAGCCAGTCCTCAGCCGGCGGGTTGTAGGGGCGGAACTTCTCCAGGCGAACCTCTTCTTCGCTGTAGAACAGTGCGCGGTACGGCCCTAGCTTGCTCGCCGCCGGCATGTCGATCAGGTTAGCGGAATCCTCGGCGCTCATCTGGAAGACGGCCCGCATCTCGAACTCACGCAGCGCGCGCCGGTCCAGCGTGCGGGTCAGGTTGGTGTAGGTGTCACACCAGACCAGGGTGTGCACGCCCAGGTCGGGGCCTTCCCGCAGGATGGTGGGGAACTGCTGGGCCGGGCTGGGTGGGGTCTCATCATCACCGGGCATGCCCAACGAGAACCCGAAATCCTCCTCCTGGCGCAGGTCGCGAGCGCGCTGCAGGCCGTAGACGAGGAGGTAGGTGGCCGGCCTCTTCCAAAGTGCCGTCTCTTCTTCCTCCAGCCGCCGGTCCACCTCGGCGGTGATTTCGGCGATGATACCTGGGAGCTCTCGGCGCCGGCCTCGTTGCACCGGGTGAGGCAGCAGGTCAACCAGGCGGAGGAGGAGGTCAGCGTAGAGCGCGTCCATGGGGCTGAAGTCGAGGATATAGAACTGGGTATTAGATATTGGATATTGGGCGGCCAGGCTGACCAGGGCGGTGGTCAACATTCCCATGGCTGCTTCGTCGTTCTGGCCGACGATCAGCAGGTTGCTCCCGCTCTGGCGGCGGAAATGGGCTGCTGTGGGGTCTTTGATGGCGATGGGCTCGCCCAGCCAGGCGGAGACGCGGCGGGACGGGGCCGGCCAGCCCTCGGCCGTCAGCAGGTCGTGCAGCGGGCGGTTCTTTTGCACCTCCGCCGGCGCGTTGCCCTCGAAGACGATCTGGGGCTGGGGTGGGCGATAGCCCCGTTCCTGCGCCAGCGCCTGCACGCGAGTCAGGTAGCGGTCGCGCTCGTCATCGGGGAGCCAGACAACCTGGAAGGGGTTGTTGCCCTCCACCAGGCCGTTGGCGTCGTTGTAGATGCCTCGCCGGGGCGAGACAGCAGCCGGGCCACCGGGTTGTCATCGGCCAGGATCAGGCGGGAGTCGGCCTCGCTGCACTGCAGGGCGATGCGCACCGCCATCTGGTCAATCGTGCTGCGAGACAGGGTGTAGGTGCCCGACAGCGTCTGGGAACCCAGGAGGACGTGGATGCCGAAAGCACGCCCCTGACGCACCAGGCGGTCCAGCACCTGCGACGCCTGAGCGGCGATGGGGTCATCTTCGGTGAAGAACTCCTGGAACTCGTCCACGATGAGCAGAATGCGGGGGAGCGAGGGTGCAGAGGTGCGGGGGGGCAGGCGTGGGGAGGCTCGTTGGTGGCGTAACACTTGAACTCGACGCCCTTCTTGAAGTCCACCAGGTAGAGTTCCACTTCTTCGGGGCTGTAGGTGAGGGCCAGGTTGGTGATCAGGGCGTGGAGCAGGGTGGACTTGCCGGCGCCGGTCTTGCCGGCCACCAGGGCATGCTGGGCGGTGCCGTGGCCCAGGTCCAGGTGCTACAGCCGGCGCGCCCCGACCGGTCCCAAGGGTACCCGCAGTCCATCCCCGCTGTCTTCCGTCCACCACTGGGCCGGCTGCGGAGCCACCCGTTCGAAGGGCACCTCCACCCGGCCGGCCTGTTCAGCCGCCTCGCCGACCGCACTCAGAATGTGATCAAAGCGTTTCGCGTCCGGTGGGGTGTCCAATTCGAGAATGCAATCCCGAAAGTCGTCGTCTTCCCAGACGAAGCGTTCCTCGTCCCACGCAATCACGATGGCCGTTCGCTCCAGATCGGCCAGGTTGAAGCCGTGGGGCAGGCGCTGCTCAGTGTCCACGGTGATGAGCGTGTAGATACCACAGCGGGGGCCGTTCTGAGCGATGCTCACCAGGCGGCGAGCGGCTTCATCGCTGAAATTGACCGGGAAGTTCAGCACCGCCAGCACGCGGTACGGCTCGGCGATCTCGCCGGCCTGGACGTTGTACTCCTCGATGGTAGCATACTGGTTGCGCAGGTAGGTCTGGATAACCGTTTCCATATGCTCGGTGAGGTCGGCCAGGCGCTGCTCGATGTGGTGCGGCTCCGTCCAGGCGCGGGAGGTGACCAGGGCCTCGTTGTAGTCGGCCAGGTGCATAAAGGGCGCTACGTTCTGCCCCAGTCCTACGGGGTCAATCAAGGTGAAGCGCAACTTCCCAGGCGAAGTCATCGCCACCAGACGCAGCATAACCGACTGAATGGCCTGAACGGCGGTAGTCCTGGCACCGCCCACCGCCTTGAACAGCACATTGTATCCGCCGGCGAGGGGAAAGATGGCCGGTATGGTCAGGCGATGCCACTGCCCCGCCTCTATCAGTTGGCCGGCGAGGATGAACGGCGGGATAACGCCGCCGGTTGCCGGCACCCATGATTCCCAACGCGGATCATGCCATGGCGCACTCAGCAGGCCGGCGGATTCCTGGTGCCCGTATGTGGACTGAGCTTCGGCTATGACTTGGTGATAGCGAGCTTCGGCGGCTGCGACTTGCCTCTGGTGTTCCTCTTCTGCCTGCTCCAGCCAACGGTCGTGCCAGAACTCAGCATCGGCCACAGCCTGCACCAGGCGGGAGACCTGGGATTGAATTCGTTGGATCAAGTCACGTTCAGGTGGCATAAGAGATCCCGAGAAAGACATCGCCCACGGCCTACTTTACTCCCCACAGCTTCACCGTTTTGTCACTGCTCGCCGAGGCCAAGGTCCTGCCGTCGGGGGAGAAGGCCACACTCCACACATCACGTGTATACCCGCTGAGGGTACGCACTTCCTGTCCGCTGGCGACGTCCCACAGCTTCACCGTTTCGTCCCCGCTCCCCGAGGCCAGGGTCCTGCCATCGGGGGAGAAGGCCACGCTTCGCGCCCAGTCCGTATGCCCGCTGAGAGTGCGCACCTCCCCGCCGCTGGCCACATCCCACAGCTTCACCGTGTTGTCCGAGCTCCCCGAGGCCAGGGTCTTACCGTCTGGGGAGAAGGCCACGCTTACTACCGAGCCCTCATGCCCACTGAAGGTGCGCGGGCAGCCACTGGGGTAGCCTAGCAAGGAGTCTAACCATCCGCAGGGTTGACGTCCCTGCCAGAAGAAGAGAAAAGCAACCACGAAGACGATCACACCGAAGATCGCCCATGCCGTGTAACGCACTGCTTTCTGTTCCCGCCACTGCTGCAACTCTTCAATGCCTGCCTGTACGCCCTTGGCAACCTCAGTGGCCGCAGAGACATAGCGAGCCAGTTCTTGGATCGGATCAGCGCCGGGGCGAGCGGTAGGCGGGGTTGGCTTGGCTGTTACCGGAGGCGTTCCAGGCCGGCCTGGGTCAAAGCGGCGTGGGCTTCCTCCTGGGCCTTGCGTGCTTCGGCCAGTTGGGTGGTAGCCGCCTGCTGAACCTGCTTCAGGGCAGCGCCGGCGGCCTGTTGCTCGGACTTGCGCCGGGCTTCGGCCTTGGCTTCCGCTGTGGTCCGTTGTGTCTGGGCTTCCTGCTGGGCCTTGTGCAAGAGCTTGTCAGCAGTCTCGCGTTCGGCCCTGCGTTGAGCTTCGGCGCCGGCCTCGGTCTTTGCACGCTGGTCGGTGGCCTGGCGGAAGGTGCGCAGGGTTTCACGCTGGCGTTGCAAGAGGTCGGGGTCGGGCATGGCTCACCTCCTGGGAACGGATGGCTGTCAACGGATTCGGGAAACGGATTAGCGGATTGGCCGGCCAGGCATCCGTTAATCCGCTTTCAATATCCGCTGACAGCCATCCGCTCATCTGACTCTTCACAAGTTCACTGTCTTATCAGCGCTCTTTGGGCCAGGGACGCCTTGTCGGGAGAGAAAGTCACGTCACTTTACACTTCGCCGTGCCTGGCCAATCACCTGCGCCAGCCGCTCCATCTCTCGCTGAGTGGCCTGGACCTGCCTTTCCAGCGGTGTCCAATGCTCTTTCTCGAAACGCCGGCGCACGGGGTCGTTCCACACCGCTTTTGTCTCCTCCCAGCGCTGGTCAAGGCGCTGCCAGCCGGCCTGCAGCTCAGCCCTGGTGCTGTTCATTTGTCATCTTTTCCCCACCGTTCTTAATGCAGCCATGGCATCAGGTCTTTCACGAGCGAGTGGCGCAACTGAGAGATCGGCATTGCGATGATGCCTACTCTCCCTCCGCTCCCTCCTCAACGTCGTAATCAGCGGTTGCTTCCCGCACGACTGCGGCGTCGGGGATATCAATCAGCGAGTGAAATGCTGTGCCTTCACCTTCCTCGGTTCGCCGGAAAGTATGCACTAACGTACGGAAATCGGACAGCCAGGTGTCGTACATTTCGTCCGGCGCTGCGTAAATGAGCTCGACCAACACATCACTAGAATCGAGAAACGTGATGTGTCGGTTCCGAATGCTCTTCATCTGCGGCTCGCGGGCATTCAGCGGCAGGGGCATGGTGTGCGTAAACTCCACTTCCACCGCCGGCTTGCCGGCCACGACTCCGGAACTCCGGCCGGTTTCTCGGAATCCTGGCATCTGGCGAAAACGCTCCAGGAAGGCTCGCATGGCTGCGGCCGGCGTTTGAACGGATGCCGGCGACATTCGCACCGTGAAACCGACCGAAAACGTGTCTTCCGGATCGCGTGGGCCGGCAATGAACATCTTCACCCGCCCTTCCTCGGCAGTTTCCCGCACTTGCCAGCCTGCCGGATACACGAAAGTGTACGGCACTTGCTGGGACTCCGACTGAAATGTGAGATAGTTTCGCTCATCCATATCGTTTTCCTATTTCCACACAGACTCAGGCATATTCGGGTAGTTCCGGATACATGTGGCTGATGTAGAGGTCTTTTGCATTTTGCTCACCCAACGCGATCATCCGGCTCACGAAGTCACATTGGGTATCCGTCTGATCTCCCCGCAGCGCATTCCAGACTTCCGCCTGAGCACGAAACGCATGATATTCCTGGTTTATGGAGTTGGGCTGATCCCACTGCACGTGCGTGCCCTCGTGCGCCAGGTGAGCAGCCAGGATTTCGGACGAGGCATCGCTCAAGCTGTTGTCCAACACAATCTCGTTCGGCCCAGGATCAAAATACGCCACCGCGTTATCCTCGATTTGACCGAACCGGATGGTTGTACCCCGCTCGTGGACCGCCTCGCCGATGGGATGTCCGACCTCTATTGAAGTCAACTGGCGCAGTGCCTCCTGCAGTCGCTGAACCTCTTCGTCGTTGCCAGTGATATGCCACTGTGATGCCTCGCCGGCCCCGCCACGACCGCTTGAACGCTCCCTCAACATGGCGCCAGCACTGCCGGACGGCGCCGGCACCATCGTGTACAGACGGAGGTCCGTACTCTTGCGGTCCAGCAGCGCGGTAGCTTTGGGCAGATCGTCGTTCAGCATGGCCTCCAGACGCTGCGCCTGGCGCTGGTAATCGCTGGCGGTTTGCTGAACCTGCCGGCTCCACTGGCGCACATTTTGCAGTTCTGCCTCAGCCTCGCGTAGGCGCCTTCGAGCCTGGAGTAAGGCATGCTCGTATGCGCTGCAATTAGGGGGGTGGTAGCGACCCTCTCGGTCGTAGTACCCAGACGCCTGACAACGAGCCAAGGCCGCCTGCGCCCGCTGCACCTCTTCCTGCCGGCGGCGCACCTCCCGCTGCCAGTGGGCGTGGCGCTCCTCCAACCACTCCAGCGTGCGGCGGATCTCCCGCTCAGCCGCTTCGAGGGCCTCTCGGGCCTCGCCCCCGAAGCGAGCCAGGGCACCCTTCAGCTCATCCAGGGCGTGGATGGCGAGCACATTGGCTGAGTAGAACGGCTGAGTAGACAACGGGGAATGAGGTAACGCCCAGCCGTGACGAGGAGGATTCCCTTTCACACATTATGCAAGGGAATCCGCCATCTATCAAGCAGAGGTCAGGCCCGGAATGGGGCACCTCCTGGGAACGGATGGCTGTCAGCGGATTGGGGAAACGGATTAACGGATAGGCCGGCATGGTCGCTCGATCTAGACCGCGTGCGGTTACGCCGGCCTGTTCCGCTCCATCTGCTCACGCAATCGGGCGATCTCGGCCTCAAGTGCCTGCGCCCGGCGCTCGGCCTCGACTCGAGCAGCCGCTTCGAACTGTGCCCGCCCTTCAGCTATCAGGCGCGCTTCTCGATCCGGCAGGATGCGCTCACCCGTCCGCGCATCTACCACGAAAAAGCGGTCCCGTTCCTCGCTCACCCCGATCCACACGTTGTTCACGGCACTGTAGATCCACCCTCGCTCGTCCGGCTCGATTTCCACGTACACCCCTTCCTCCAACCGGTAGCCCAGCACTTCGTAGGATACTTCTCCTTCCTGGAGCCAGGAATCGATTATCACGTACTCCTCTACCCCCGCCCGCTCGTAAATCGCCACCTTCTCTTCCCGATCCGGCTTCCGGTAACGGGGCGAGACGATCTCCAGGACAAACCGGGGGCGTGTCCCCTCGACCGCCACGTCGAACTCTCTCCGTGGCCTGTCCGGGTCTTTCACATTCGGGATCACCGCTACGTCCGGCGCCGGCTGCGATAGCCCCTCGATGTCCCACACCATCTTCAGATCGCTGAACACCGCCGCCGTCGAGTCCTCCTCGTGCAAGTGTCGAAAGATGCTCTTTGCCTGTTCGGTGTCATCATTGTGGAGCGTTCCCTGCACAAAATGGTCTCCTTCCTGCGGGTCCAGAAAATCTTCCAGCGTCAAGGGTTGGTAGGTAAAGATCTCCCGGCCGGCTTCGTCGTGGGTGATCACGATGCGGTGGCCGTAGTAGAACTCGTCGTCCACCTCCTCAGGGACTGTGAGAGGGGTTAGTACGGCTTCCTGCTCTCTAAGTGCCATCGATTTCTCCTTTACGACAAGAGTCGAATCACATCATGCAGGGCTCTATTTTCCACATCTGGTAGCTCGATGCAGAAACAGCCGGTGAAAGCTATTGTAGCACACGGGGGTTGTCGTCGGCAACATGACCTTATTTTACACTCCGCCGTGCCTGGGCAATCACCTGTGCCAGTTGCTCCATCTCACGCTGGGTGGCCTGGACCTGCCTTTCCAGCGGTGTCCAATGCTCCTTCTCAAAGCGCCGGCGCACGGGGTCGTTCCGTAGCGGTTTCGTCTCCTCCCAGCGCTGGCGCAGGCGTTGGAAGGCCTCCTGCAACTCAGCGCTGGTGGTGTTCAGATTCCCCATCGCCCTGGCTCTCCTTGGCCTCGTATTCCGCAGGCTCCTCCCGCACGTGTTGAGGAGCTGTTGTTTCCACTGAAGGATACGGGGCCGCATCGGCCGGCTTTTCGGGAAAGGCAAAGCTCTCTACCAGGGTGTGGAAGGCTTCTAGCCAGTTCTTGTAGTCCTCTTCCGGGGCTGAGTAGTCGAGCTCATACAGTTGATCCCCACGTTGGAAGAATATCCTGTGTTCTCGGATCGAGGTCCATTCAGGTTGGATGCTGTTCAGCGGCAAGGGCATCGAATAGACAACCTCCATCGCTGTCGCAGACCTTCCAGCTACTGTGGTGGAGATGGGGCCCAATTCCTCACTGCTGTAGGGCGAACGAAACTTGGCGAGCAGCGACGTCGCCGCCTCGGTCGGCGTCTGGTCTGCCGGGCGCGTCACTCCCACGGAGAAAGATATGGAGTAGGTTCCTGCCTTGTTACGGGGGCCGGCAATGAAAATCTCCACATACCCGTCTTCCACGATTTCCCGCACCTTCCAATCAGCGGGATAGAGAAAGGTGCATGGTATCTGAGGTTGACTGGACTGATAACGGACGTAATCTTCTCCCATGAGTAATCACCTCCTGGCTACCTCGCTCACGAGAGTATCGAGAATCCCGCTCAGAGGCCCGTCTCGGGCCGATAGGCGCACCTTACCCGGTCGCACTGTTCGTCGGCCTCGTCCCCCTTCAACTCATCCCAGACCTCAGCCTGAGCCTTGAAGGCGTGATATTCCTGGTCAATCGAATCATCTCTACTCCATTGCACGTGGGCACCCTCGTGGGCCAGGTGGGCGGCCAGGACATTGGGTGAAGCGTCCCGCCCACCCTCATGGACCACGATCTCATTCCTGTTGGGGTCAAAATAGGCAACAACGTTCTGGCTAGTCTGGCCAAATCGCACCGTTGTACCCTGCTCCTGGATGGCTGCTGCAATGGCGTGACCTGCTCCTGTCCCTTCCAGTCTGGTCAACCCATCCTCAAGTTTCCGTATTTCCCCGGCCGCGCCCGCAATATGCCACTGGGCCCCCTGTGCCTGGGCCATGCCCCCTGCCTGCTGGGAGGGTGATGCGGAAGGGATCATCCCCGTCTGCCCCGCCGGCGCGGTCATCGCCACATAGGACTGAAGCGTGGTGATCTTTCGGCCTAACAACGCCGTGGCCTTGGGCAGGTCGTTGCCCAGCAGGGCTGCCAGCCGCTGTGCCTGGCGCTGGTAGTCGGCGGTGGCCTGCTGGACCTGCCGGCTTCACTCGCGCACGTTCCGCAATTCTGCCTCGGCCTCGCGCAGGCGTACCCGAGCCTGGAGCAAGGCATGCTCGTAGCTGCTGCAGTCGGGGACGTAGGAACGGCCGGTCTTGGGATCGTGGCGCGCCGACGCCTGACAGCGCTCCAGGGCCGCCCGCGCCTGGCGTACCTCTTCCTGCCGGCGTCTCACCTCCCGCTGCCAGTGAACCTGACGCTCCTGCAACCATTCCTGTGTGCGGCGGATTTCCCGCTCGGCTGCCCAGAGTGCATCTCTGGCTTCGCCACCAAAGCGCCGCAGGGCACCTTTCAGCTCTTCCAGGGCGTGAATGGTAAGCACATTGGCCGACGGGCTCATTTTGCCCCTTCCCCCCTCAGCGCTGGTGCAGATATTCGCGCAGCCGCTGGGCCTTGCGCAGCAGGAAGGGGATCTGCTGGTCAGACTAGCACATGAATTGATGGAGCACGCGCATCGTTTGCTCGAACTCCTGGGCAAACTTCTGGTGTTCCTGATCACGCCAGGTGTCGCCAAGCCGGCCAAACTGACCCTGCAGTCGGGACATGCTGTCGCGGAGCTGACCGTTAAATTGCTTGAGTTCGCGGGCGAAGCGTTCCAGTTCTTCCGGATCGGCAATGGCTTTTGGAGACATCCGAGACCTCCATCAGACCGATTCACAAGCAGTAGCGTGGTGCAATGTCGATTGATGCAGATTCAACACGAAGGGAATTCGGACCATTCTTGCTGTCGGGGATGGTACAGAGGTGCGATTCATCCAGTTTCTGGGTCAGGTGCAGATTGCCGTGCCCCTTTGTAACGATTGCAGGCCAGACATGCCAGGCAAAGGTTGTCCAGTGTCGTTTCGCCATCTGCACTAGCCGGCACGATATGGTCAATATCCGTTCGCTTCACGTCGTCGTTGGAGCGTGTACATCGCCCGCGCCTTAAGCACGTTCATAGAGTCAACGTACTCTATTTGGTGGTCCAGTTCGTGTTTCTCACCAGGACTCAATCCTTCTTCGCGATTGCGTTGCAGCAGATCATCGAGGCGTCCCTGGTGAGGCGAGGATAACATCCCCTCGGCCAACGCCTGCAACTCCGTTTCGTTGAGGCCGGGCAACACATCAGGGTCCGCCGGGACAGAAGCCTGTAAATCTTGGTAGTCCTCCCATGTTAAGACAACACCTACCCGTCGGCCATCTTCTTCAACAAGATATCGGACGGGAGAAGGCACGTGAGTTTTCTCCATAATCATCTCCCTTTCAGAGTGGTCATTCCATGACTCTATTCTACTCTATCGGCTGGCAACGGACAAGCCGTGAAGAAGCCCTTCAGGTGCCCTGGGCGTCGATGACAGCACAACCATTCGTGGGACGCTGGCCTCGGCGTTGGGCGTTGCCACAGCCGCATTTCCCCTGTGGCGACTGCACTGGATGTCACTGCGCCGGCTCTGGGCCGAACGTCTGGAAGATGGGCGCGCGTATCTCCTCCTCGTCAGCAGCCTCGGTGTCATAGCAACGGCGGTCACCGCCGGCCAATTTGTGACCATCATCGCGACGCTGCTTCTGAACACTGCACCGGCCTCCAACGCCGGCTGGGCCGACCTTCTCGGCACACTACTCCTGTTCGTCACCTCATGGCTCCTGTGGCGCCACCACTGGGCGCTCCTACGTCACGAATCCATATCCTCTCAACCTTTTCCTCGTGCCAGACCCAGGACCGGTGGCAGCAAGGCGACAACCGATGGAACGAGCTGGGCCGAGCATCGCGCGGCGTGAGGTCCCTGGACGACGCATGAAAGGCGAAACTCGAGAATCCCGCATCCCGCATCCCGGATCTCGCATCCCGCATCTTGGATCTCGCATCCCGCATCCCGTACCACAAACTATTGACAACCTACCCCCCAAATGATATACTGAGAGCCGGAAAGTAACTCATCAACGGTGATGGGGAGGCTGTTTTATGGCACAAGTGCGAACTGTGCGTGCGCCGCGCGGCACCCAGTTCACGTGCAAGGGCTGGGGCCAGGAGGCGGCCATGCGCATGCTGATGAACAACCTGGACCCCGAGGTCGCCGGTGACCCGGAGAACCTCATCGTCTACGGCGGTCGGGGGAAGGCGGCCCGAAGCTGGGAATGCTTCGACGCCATCGTCGCATCGCTGATAGAGCTGGGAAACGACGAGACACTGCTGGTCCAGTCAGGCAAACCGGTAGGGGTCTTTCGGACGCACGAGAACGCACCCCGCGTGCTGATTGCTAACTCGAATATCGTGCCTCACTGGGCCACCCAGGAGATCTTCGACGATCTGGAACGCCAGGGGCTCATGATGTACGGCCAGATGACCGCCGGCTCCTGGATCTACATCGGCACCCAGGGGATTCTACAGGGCACCTATGAGACGCTGGGAGCCGCGGCGCGGGCGGCCGGCTGGTCAAGTCTCCAGGGTAAATGGGTCCTGACCGCCGGCCTGGGGGAGATGGGAGGCGCCCAGCCTCTGGCCATCACCATGAACGAGGGCGTGGGCCTCGTCGTCGAGATCGACCCGCGCCGGGCGCAGCGCCGGCTGGACACGCGCTACGTGGACGAAGTGGTCGAGGACTTGAGCGAGGCGCTGGAGCGCGTCCAACACTACCTGGATGCGGGCACACCACGCTCCATCGGCCTGATTGGTAACGCCGCCGAAGTCTATCCCGAGCTCGTCAAACGCGATGTCATCCCCGACGTCGTCACCGACCAGACGCCAGCTCACGATCCGCTGAGCTACGTTCCCTGGGAGATGTCACTGGAAGATGCGTGGACGCTGCGCGAGCACGCTCCGAAGGAGTATGAGAAGCGAGCCTACCAATCCATGGCGCGCCACTGCGCGGCCATTGTCGAGATGCAGCGCCGTGGCGCGGTAGCCTTCGACTATGGCAACAACCTGCGCCAGCGTGCGCTGGACGCCGGCGTGGGCGAGGCGTTTGACTACCCCGGGTTCGTGCCGGCCTACATCCGGCCGCTGTTCTGCGAGGGCAAGGGGCCATTCCGCTGGGTAACGCTCTCCGGCGACCCCGAGGACCTGTATCGCACCGATGAAGTGATTCTGGAACTGTTCCCCGAAGACGAGCACCTGGCACGCTGGATCCGATTGGCCCGCGAGCGGGTTGCGTTCCAGGGACTGCCGGCCCGCATCTGCTGGCTGGGCCAGGGGGATCGAGCCAGGGCCGGCCTGCGATTCAACGAATTGGTCGCCTCAGGTCACGTCAGCGCACCCATCGTCATCGGGCGGGACCACCTGGACACCGGCTCGGTGGCGTCGCCCAACCGCGAGACCGAGGGTATGCGCGATGGCTCGGATGCCATCTCGGACTGGCCGATCCTGAATGCGCTGTTGAACACAGCCAGCGGCGCCACCTGGGTCAGCTTCCACCACGGTGGCGGCGTGGGCATCGGGTTCTCCCAGCATGCCGGCCAGGTCATCGTCGCCGATGGAACGCCGGAAGCCGCGTGGCGTCTGGAGCGCGTGCTGACCAACGACCCCGGCATTGGCGTCGCCCGCCACGCGGATGCCGGCTACGAAAAAGCTATTGAAACAACCCGCATACACAATATCAAGATTCCAATGATGGACTGACAATGCCATTCACCATTGAAGTCCGGAGCCCGATATCTGGCTCCAGATAAGTCTTCGACTTCAGGCTTTTAGATTAGAAAGGAGCTATTCCCTTGCAGTTAATGGACCTCTTGCCAGTCGAAGGCTTAGAAC
>JBHIAO010000125.1:0-12989 GCA_046758565.1 Anaerolineae bacterium | reverse complement strand
ACGAGGGATTGTATTCACATTATTTACCTGATATGATGCTGAGCAGGAGAGAACGACAAGACCGAAGTGATCAGACAGCAGTTGACAAGCTTTGCCAGACTGACTATCAGAAGGAGTGGTTCAGCACTGGCGGCGGTTGGACGGCAATCATCGCTCCCGGGGGCCCGATCATCGCCGGCCCTCTCACTGACGAGGAAGGCATCTTGTATGCCGACATCGACCTCGAAGGGGTATTGGACATGGCACACTGGCACGATGCGGTAGGCCACTACGCCAGGCCGGATGTGGTCAGCCTTCTGATCAACAAGGAGGGGTACACGCCCGCCAAGCCAATGGCTCCGGAATTGACGGCCGCTGTGACCGGTCCCTCCCTGGATCGGGTCCGGCAGATGGTGCAAGAACTGGACGGTAGGGTGTCGGCCCTGGAGAGCCCCGAGGGTCAGGCACTCAGCGCGTTGACACAAGAATTGGAGAGGGAACTTAGCCAGGTTTAGAAGGCGCGCGGAGTCCCGACGGGCTGAGCTGCTACGCACCATTCCGCCGTGAAGGGGGCTAGAGGTGCCTGCTGGCCAGTTGGGGTCGGAGGAGACAGCATGGACAGGCAACGAGTGTTGATTCTCTGTACCCAGTCCCTCCTGGGCGAAGGGATTCAGCTCATTCTGGGTGACGAGCCGGCGGTCGAGGTGGTCGATATGGCATCCCTAGCACCGGAAAGTTTAGACAGCGTTGGCACGTTGCGTCCAGATGTGATCATCCTTGCCGAGGAGAGCCACTCCTCCAGGGCGACGTGGTTGACTGGCCAACTCCTGCAAGCCCATCCCGAGACACCCTTGATTCGTGTGGCTCTGGAGGAGGACAGGGTGCAGATTTATAGCGGCCGCCAGGTGCCGGCCAGCGCGGCGGATCTGAAGGATGCTCTCCGATGCCTGATACAGCCGGCCGAGCCCCATGACCAGCCATCCACGGAAGTTGAGTAGGAGGACGAACTCATGAATCGTTGGGCTCAGGGACCGGCCGCCGATCGCCGACGGGGGACCTTCGGCCCGACTAACGACCAACGACCAGCGACCAGTGCTCGTCCTGGGCCAAGTCAAAGGGTTCGTCGTTCGGCGGCCTGCCCTGAGCACAGTCGAAGGGTCGTTGGTCGACGGGCAAAGCATGCCTCGGTGGCCATTGCCGCTGGCTGCCTGGTGCTGCTTCTTCTAGTAGTCACTGCTGCGCCAGCCCTGGCCCAGGGCGGACCGCCGGCCCTACCGGAGTATCGGGAATTTCCTGTCATCGGCAGCCGGGTGGCCATCTGGATCGTGGCCGAGTTGATGCTGCTGTTTGCCGCCTTCGTCCTGGGGGTGCCCATCTTCGCCGTCATCATCGAGGCCATTGGCGTCTTCTCCAAAGACCCACGCGACAAAGTGCGTTACGACCGGCTGGCCTGCGACTTCATCAAGCTTCTACCTGTCGCCTTTTCGGCCACGGCTATCCTCGGCGGGCTGATGCTGTTCCTCTTGATCGGCCTCTACCCCGGGTTCACCGGCTACTACAGCGATGTCTTCTGGCCCACCATGATTGTCTTTGCCTTGCTGTTCTTCGGCGAGGCGGGCACTTTCTACCTGTACTACTCCGGCTGGGACGCCATGCAGAACCGCAAGGGGCTCCACCTGGCCCTGGGGGTGTTGCTGAACGTTTTCGGCACCGCCTTGATGTTTATCGGCAACGGGTGGGCCACCTTCATGATGAGTCCAGCCGGCGTCAACGAGGCGGGAGCGCTCGTGGCCAGTTCCTGGACGGCGCTGGCCAACCCACTGTGGTGGCCGCTGAACATCCACCGCCTGATCGCCAACAGTGCTTTTGGCGGCTTTGTAGCCGCGGCCTACGCAGCTTACCAGTTCCTGAATGCGAAGACCGATGAGGACCAAGCGCACTACGACTGGATGGGCTACGTGGGCAATTTCGTCGGTGTGCTGTTCCTGATCCCGCTGCCCTTCGCCGGCTACTGGTTCGGCCGCGAACTGTACGAAGCCAGCGAGCAGATGGGCCTGACCCTGATGGGCGGCATCTTCTCCTGGCTGTTCATCATCCAGGCCGTGCTCGTCGGCGTCCTGTTCATCGGCGCCAACTACTACCTCTGGCTGGGCATGGGCCGGGCGCCAGGGGGCGAACGGTACGACAAATATCGCCTATGGATGGAGATCCTGATTGTTATCTGTCTGGCCATCTGGCTCACGCCCCACTCCCTGGTGGCCAGCCTGGAGGAAGCGCGCAAGCTGGGCGGCCGGGCTCACCCGCTGCTGGGGGTGTTGGGGGTAATGTCTGCCAAGAACACGGTAGTGAACGTGGTTATTCTCACCACGTTCCTCAACTTCCTCTTCTACCGCCGGGCCAACAAGATCGTCACCGTCTCCTGGGAGCGGATCGGAAAGATCGCCCAGATGGTGATCCTGGGGCTGGCGGCGGTGGTGGTGATCTTCTACGGCGTCTACGGTTACTTCGTGACGGCCATCACGCGCATCGGCTTCTCGGTGTACCAGGTGAGCGCCGTGCTGGGAGCCATGTTGCTGTGCCTGCTGATTGACATCCCGCTGTTCCGGGGTGCCCGAACCATCGGTAAGATGCAATGGGGGAAGATGCCGGCGCGTGCCCAGTACACCCTCATCTTGATGGCGGTGGCCGCCGTGTGGCTCATGGGGTTGATGGGCTATGCCCGGTCGGGAGCGCGGCTCCACTGGCACGTGTGGGGCGTGCTGCGTGACACTAGCCCGGGGGCCTTCACCCCTACTCTGGGGTACGCCACCAACGTGGTGTCCCTCATCGTGGTTCTCTTCTTCGCCCTGACCGTCTTCATCTTCTGGATTGCCCAATTGGGAGAGCGACGGGAGCCCGCCTCGCACGCTCCGCCGCTACCAGAGGCAGACCCGGTTAGGGCTAACCCCGGCTCTCCTGTGGAGGAGGCGTAGGATGACGCACGCTACCCTGGCTACCATAGCTCTGGCGCTGGCCGTCCTGGCGATCCTGCTCTTCACCCGACTGCGGAGCAGTTTGGGGCGCGTGGCACTGCTGAGCATCGCCGCTATTGCTTTCTTCACCTACTTCGGCAACAGCATCCCTCAGCTCGAATCGCCCGCACCCCCTGCCGAAAGTGCCGTGACGTTGGGGCCGGGGGCGCCCGTGTCCCAGTGGGTGAAGGCGGGAAAGGAGATCGTGGAGGGGAAGGGTAGCTGCCTGTTGTGCCACTCCATCGGTTCGGCCGGCCCCCGGGCGCCGGACCTGGCGGGGGTGGGCGCCCGTGCAGCGACCCGGGTGTCAGGACTGAGCGAGCGCGAATACCTACGTCAGTCGTTGCTGGAGCCGGCGGCCTATGTGGTCGAGGGCTACGAGCCTATCATGCCCCCCTTCGACCGCCCGCCCAATCAGTTGAGTGCTCAGGAGCTGGCCGCGGTAGTGACCCACCTGCAGAGCCTGGGTGGCAAGCCCACGGCACCCAACAGTGAGGAATTGGCGGGGGCTGTGGCCGCGGCGGAGGCCGGCGGTGGTCATGGCCCTGCCCTGAGCGCAACCGAAGGGGTAGCCGGGACCACGGCTGAGGAAATCGTGGCAGCAGCGGGGTGTCAGGCCTGCCACGTCATCGGCGGCGAAGGGGGGAACTTGGGTCCGGATCTCTCGGACATCGGCGCGCGGGCGGATGCCCGCTACATCCTGGAGTCCATCGTGGATCCCAGTGCCGTCGTCGTCCCAGATTGTCCCACGGGGCCTTGCCCGGAAGGGGTGATGCCCGCCGCCTTCGGGCAGCAGCTCTCGGCAGCCCAGCTTTACACCTTGGTGAACTACCTGCTGGAGAAATAGTAAGTAACCGTTAGGGTGACCGGCACTTACCGCTCCGATTCTGATGAAATGGAGCCCGTGCTGTCCTTGAGGCGGTCATTATGAGGTCAATTTCGCAAGTGCCGGTCACCTTTGAAATCTGACTACTGAGGGATGAGACAAGCATGGAGCAGTTGCGACGCATTCCCGCTTTGATCTGGGGCCTGGTGCTGGTGGTGGGGGTCTACGTTCTCCTGAAGTACGTGGTCCAACCCCCGGTACCCGGCCAGTTGCTGACCCAGATGTACGTGCCGTTGCTCGTCATCGCCATTTTGCTGCACTTTTCGGTGCGGGAAGGGGGGCTGGATGCCTTCTTCGCGCCCTTGCAGGAGCTCTTCGCTGAAGGGCAGCCACAACCCATGGCCCCCGTCAAGGTCGGGGAAGGCGTAACGTGCACTCAATGCCAGGCTGTGAACATCCCGGGGAAGAAGTTCTGCACCCAGTGCGGGACCCCTCTGCCAGTGCCCACCCCGTGCCCCAACTGCGGAACGACGATGGCGCCAGGCAAGAAGTTCTGCACTGAGTGTGGAACACCGATGTCGATTTCGGATTTCGGATTTCGGATTGCGGAATGAGGGAGAAAATCCGCAATCCGCAATCCGCAGTCCGAAATGGGAATGAGGAGGTGGGCTGATGGAGATGAAGTGCCCCAGTTGTGATTCGCCGGTGGCGGCCGGCGAGAAGTTCTGCGGCGAGTGCGGGTTCAAGTTGCCGGAGTCGGTGGCCGTCGCCGCACCACCGGCGGCGCCGCCGGTGGCGGTGGGCTGGACACCCCGGCGTATCCTGCGGACGGCCATCCTGGTGCTGGTCCCTCTCATCGTCGGTGCTGTCGTCTTCCGGGCCTTGAGCCCTTCGGTGACGCCGCCGGCTGAGGCGCGCATCGTCCACCCAGCACCGCCGGGGCAATACGTGGGGCTGGAGAACCCGATCCCCCACCGCATCGAGGGCAATCGGATAGTAGCCGACGAGGCCATCCTGGAGGAAGGCAAGGAACTGTACGAGGCTAACTGTGCTCCCTGCCACGGCGACCAGAGCGATGGGAAAGGGCCTATCGCTGATGGGTGGTTCCCTGAACCGGCTGACTTCACCGACTCGGGCCTCATCGCCCAACTGCAAGAGTCCTACGTCTTCTGGCGGATCACCGAGGGCGGCCACAGCCCGGAGATCCTGAAGGGGACGGCCGGTGGCACAGCCATGCCGGCCTTCAAGGACGACCTGACGGAAGAGGAGATCTGGAAGATCATTATCTATGAATACGTCAATGCCGGGGTGACGCCGCGGACTTGGGAGTGAACGTGAAACGTGATATGCCGATGAGAATTGACTGCGATCCCGCCTTGATGGAAGAGGTCGTCCGCCTGGAAATCCGACGCCGGGAGGACGCAGGTGATCTGGAACTGTTCGCGCGCTACCACCAGCAGGCCGATGCCATTTACGGCGAAGTGCCGGCTGAGGAGTGGGAGGAGCAGTTTCATCGCCTCCACCAGGCCTACTTCTCAGATCTGGGGTTTCGATCCCATTTGGAAGAGGTTCTGGCGGAATTCCCGATCCTGGAAACGGCCGTTGAGGGCCTGGTGGTGGCCAGGGCGCTCAGTCACCACGACGAAGGGGCGGACCTGAGCACGGATCGGCGTCTGGTAGGTCTGACCATCCAGGCGCAGCGCTTCCTGGATCCTCCGGCCTTGCGGTGCTTCCTGCGCCACGAGTTCAGCCATGTGGCGGACATGCTCGATCTGGCCTTTGGCTACACAGGACGCCTGTCCCTGGCCGGCCTATCCCCGGCGGAGGAGAACCTGGTGCGGGACCGCTACGGCGTGCTGTGGGACCTGTTCATCGATGGGCGCCTGGAGCGCGCGGGGCACGAGCCCGGGGCCAGCCGTGAGCAGCGCCGTCGGGCATTCGACCATCTCTACCGCCGGCTGCCGCAGGAAGCCCAGGACCCAGTTTTCCAGGCCCTCTGGTCTGCGGAGGCGTTGACCCATGACGAATTACTGGAGATGGCGCGCGGCGTGCCGGCGCTCCTGAGCTGGGCCGGGGTGGAAACGGAAGGCATGGCTGACGAACCCATCCTGTTGCCGGGGACGCCCTGCCCCCTGTGCCGTTTTCCCACCCACGCCTGGGTGCTCACCTGGACTCATACTGAGAGTAGTCGAAGTAACGGCACGACCGAACCGGAGGTCCTGGACCTCATCCAGGCCGACTTTCCGAACTGGAGTCCCCGGGACGGGGCATGTGAGCGGTGTGTGGAGCTGTACAGGGTGAGGGCGGGGATGTGGTGAGGGGCCGCAAGGCAATAAGATCAGCCCAGGTAGATCGTCGAGGGTTTTTCAAAGCGGCGGCCGGCCTGGCAGCCCGGGCGGTGAGCGATGCGGTGGGCGTGCTGGAAGCCCCTAGACCGATCGAGACCCCTGCCCAACGGGTGGCGGTGCTGGACCCGCGCTGGTGCAGCGCCTGGGACGGCGGAGATTGCCGGCTCTGCTGGATCCGCTGCCCCCGCCGCGATGAGGCTCTGATTCTCGATGGTGGCCGGCCCGTGATCCGGCCCCAGGCCTGCGATGGCTGTGGGGAGTGCGAGCGCACCTGTGCCACCGTCAACGACCGGCTGGCGGTGCGGATAGCAGATAGCGGATAGCAGATGGCAGATGGCAGATGGCAGATAGCCAATGGCACTATCAGCCATCTGCCATCAGCCATCAGCTAACAGAGGAGGTGCAGTGTTGGAACTGACACGACGACAATTCCTGAAGGCAACCGGGGCGACGGGCGCCACGCTGGCGGCCGGCGGCCTGGCCCTGCGGCTGTTGCAGCCGGCGGGTGCGCGGGGGCAGGCCAGCGTAGTCTCCGTAGACAACCCGCTGGACTCGTACCCCGACCGGAACTGGGAGAAGGTCTATCACGACCAGTACAGCTATGACTCCAGCTACACCTGGGTATGCTCCCCCAACGACACCCACTGCTGTCGCATCCGCAGCTTCGTGCGCAACGGCGTGGCGGTCCGTCAGGAGCAGATTTACAACTACCAGGCTTACGGCGACCTCTACGGTAACAAGGCCACCGTCAACTGGAACCCCCGCATGTGTCTGAAGGGCTACACCATGCATCGGCGCGTCTACGGCCCCTACCGGCTCAAGGGACCTCTGGTCCGCAAGGGGTGGAAGCAGTGGGCCGACGACGGCTTCCCTGACCTGGATCAGGAGGACAATCGCAGCAAGTACAAGTTCGACAGCCGAGGGACGGACGAGTTCGTCAGCCTCTCCTGGGACGAGACCTTCGAGTACATGGCCCGGGGCTTCGTGGCCATTGCCAATCGCTACAGCGGCCCCGAGGGTGAGAAACGCCTGCTGGATCAGGGGTATCCGCCGGAGATGATCGAGCCCATGCGCGACCCCAAGGGGAATGTGGCCGGCACGCGGACCTTCAAGTTCCGCGGCGGCATGGGCCTGCTGGGCGTCATTGGCAAGTACGGTATGTACCGCATCAGCAACATGATGGCCCTCCTGGACGCCCACGTGCGGGGTGTCAGCCCTGAGGACGCTATGGGTGGGCGCAACTGGTCCAACTACACCTGGCACGGTGACCAGGCCCCCGGCCACCCCTGGGTCCACGGCCTCCAAACCTCCGACACGGACTTCAATGACCTGCGGGCCACCAAGCTCCACATCCAGGTGGGCAAGAACCTCATCGAGAACAAGATGCCCGATTCTCACTGGTTTGTGGAGACCATGGAACGGGGGGCCAAGATCGTCGTTATCGCCCCCGAGTACAACCCGCCGGCCACCAAGGCCGACTACTGGATCCCCTGTCGCCCGGGGCTGGGGGACACCGCCATCTTCCTGGGGATCACCAAAATCCTCATGGACGAGAAGAAGTACGACGAAGACTACGTCAAGCAGTTCACCGACTTCCCGCTGCTGGTGCGCACCGACACCCTGGTGCGCCTCCGAGCTCACGAGGTCTTCGAGCACTGGAAGCCTGGCTTGAGCAAGGACAGGGCCAGTTTCACCCGCCAGGGGCTGAAGGAGGAACAGTACTACCAGGGCGATGGTGAGTTCGACCGGCGCAAGCAGATCAGCGATTATGTGGTCTTCGATGCCCGGAGCCGTGAGCTCAAGGCCATGACCCGCGACGACGTGGGCGAGGTGATGACCGCCAAGGGCATGGACCCGGCCCTGGAGCTGCCGGGCGGCAAGATGAGAGTGAGGCTGGTGGATGGCACCAGGGTTGAGGTCATGACAGTGTGGGATATGTACAAGGTCCACCTGCAGGACTACGACCTGGACACAGTGGCCGAGATCTCCCAGTCGCCCAAAGAGTTGATCCGGCGCCTGGCCGAAGATATCGCCACCATCAAGCCGGCGGCCATCCACTACGGCGAGGGGATCAACCACTGGTTCCACGCCACCCTGCACAACCGGGCTACCTATCTTCCCCTCATGCTCACCGGCAACATCGGCATCAAGGGCGGCGGCTCCCACACCTGGGCTGGCAACTACAAGGCGGCCAACTTCCAGGGCTCTCCCTGGACCGGTCCCGGCTTCAAAGGCTGGGTTGGTGAGAACCCCTTCGAGCCCAACCTGGATCCCAACGCTCACGGGAAGGACATCCAGGCCCGCGGCTACTTCAAGGACGAGGAGCCAGCCTACTGGAACCACGGCGATCGGCCTCTCATCGTCGAGACACCCAAGGCCGGGCGTAAGGTCTTCACCGGCTGGACCGCCATGCCCACGCCGACCAAGGTCCTGTGGTTCAACAACGTCAACCTCTTCAACAACGCCAAGCACGCCTACGACATGTTCTTCAATGTCAACCCGGGGATCGAGCTCATCGCCTCGGCGGACATCGAGATGACGAGCTCCTGCGAGTACTCGGACTTCGTCCTGGCGGCCAACTCCTGGATGGAGTTCCAACAGCCGGAGATCACCTCCTCCTGCTCCAACCCTTTCCTGGAGATCTGGGGCCGCAATCCAGACGGTATCAAGCCTCTCTACGACACCCTGGACGACGTGGTCATCATGGCCCGCTTTGCCAAAGCGCTGGGGGATGAGGTGGGCGATTCACGCTTCGCCGACTACTGGAAGTTCGCTCTGGAGGGCCAGCCCGAGGTCTACATCCAGCGCCTGTTGGACTCGTGTACTACCACGGCGGGCTATACCTACGACGACATTATGGCCGGCAAATACGGCGAGCCGGGGGCGGCGCTGATGCTCTTCCGCACCTACCCGCGTATCCCCTTCTACGAGCAGGTCAAGTACAGCGAGCCTTTCTTCACCGACCACGGTCGGATGCAGGCCTACTCCGATGTGCCCGAGGCTATCGAGTACGGCGAGAACTTCATCGTCCACCGCGAGGGGCCGGAGGCCACGCCGTACCTGCCCAACGTCATCGTCAGCACCAACCCCTACATCCGCCCCGACGACTACGGCATCCCGCCCGACGCCCAGCACTGGGACGAGCGGACGGTACGCAACATCAAGATGTCATGGGAGGATGTGAAGAAGACGCTCAACTTCCTGTGGGAGAAGGGATACAACTTCTACTGCGTCACACCCAAGACCCGCCACCGGGTCCACTCCCAGTGGAGCGTGTGCGACTGGAACCTGATCTGGGACAGCAACTTCGGCGATCCGTACCGCATGGACAGGCGCACCCCCGGTGTGGGCGAGCACCAGTTGCACATCAACCCCGAGACGGCCAGGGCGTTGGGGATCGACGACGGGGATTATATCTACGTGGACGCCAACCCGGCCGACCGGCCGTATCGCGGCTGGAAGCCCGACGATCCCCGCTACAAGGTCGCCCGGCTCATGCTGCGGGCCAAGTACAACCCGGCCTACCCATACAACATGACTATGATGAAGCACGCGCCCTACGTGGCTACCGAAAGGACAGTGAAGGCCCATGAGGCGCGGCCTGACGGGCGGGCCCTCTCGGAAGACACGGGGTACCAGGCCAACTTCCGCTACGGCTCCCAGCAGTCCATCACCCGCGATTGGTCCATGCCCATGCACCAGACGGATACGCTGTTCCACAAGAAGAAGGTGTTCACCGCCTTCATGTTCGGGGTGGAGGCCGACAATCACGCCGTGAATACCGTGCCCAAGGAGACGTTGGTCAAGATCACCAAGGCCGAGGACGGCGGTCTGGGTGGCAAGGGCGTGTGGGAGCCGGCCACTACCGGCCATTCGCCGGGGAACGAAAATGAGTTTACGAAGCGTTACCTGGCTGGAGACCTGGTAAGGGTGAAGACCTGATGCCAAAAGATGAGTTTGACCACGAAGACCCCCTGGAGCTGGTGGGAACGGCTATGCCAGATCCCGATGGCACCAGCCTGGACGAGATGGCCCGTTGCCTGGTGGAGGAGTACGTGCGGATGGGTTGGGACGACCGGCGCCTGTGGACCCTGTTCCGCAACCCCTTCTTCGGCGTCACCCATTCCATCTACTGCCAGAAGGGTGAGGACTACGTCCGCGACCTCATCGCCAGTGTGCGGGAGCAATGGGGGTATTGGAACGTGAAGCGTGAAGCGTGAAACGTGAACTCACGCATCACGTATCACGTATCACGTTTCACGGAAAGGAGGTTTGCAATGCCTGACGTCTACAACTGGCACCTGGGCCGTGAGATGTGGTATCCCTACGAGGAGGCGCACCCCGAGTGGCAGTTTGCGGCCGTTTTCAACACCAATCGATGCATCGCCTGCCAGACCTGCACCATGGCCTGTAAGTCCACCTGGACCTTCTCCAAGGGACAGGAGTACATGTGGTGGAACAACGTGGAGTCCAAGCCATACGGTGGCTATCCTCAGTTCTGGGACCACAAGATCCTGCAACTGCTCGACGAAGCCCACCAGGAGGCCGAGCGGGAATCCACCTGGGATGCCACCCAGGGGAACGGCAGCAAGGTGCCCTACGGAGCATACGAAGGGCTCACTATCTTTGAGGCGGCGTCTCGGGCAGCCCACGAGCGGGGCCAGCAGGCCATCGGCTATCTGCCCACCGATGCCGAGTGGCGAGCCCCCAACATTTACGAGGACACAGCCGCCTCATCCCACCAGCCGGCCCGGGATAAGTGGCACGACCCGGCCACGCTGCCTGAGCACCAGACCTGGTTCTTCTACCTGCAGCGCATCTGCAACCACTGTACATATCCGGCCTGCCTGGCCGCCTGTCCTCGCAAGGCCATCTACAAGCGCAAAGAAGACGGCATCGTCCTCATTGATCAGAAGCGCTGCCGGGGGTACAAGAAGTGCGTCGAACAGTGCCCCTACAAGAAGCCCATGTACCGGGGGACGACCCGGGTCACAGAGAAGTGTATCGCCTGCTATCCACGTGTCGAAGGGGAAGATCCTCTGACCGGCGGCGCGCCCATGGAGACGCGCTGCATGGCCGCCTGCGTGGGTAAGATCCGCCTCCAGGGGCTGGTAGAGATCGGTCCCGATGGAGACTGGGCCGAAGACCTCTCGAACCCCCTCTACTTCCTGACAAAGGTGGAAAAGGTGGCCTTGCCGCTGTACCCCCAGTTCGGCACCGAGCCCAACATCTACTACATCCCGCCGCGGTGGGTCTCCCGCGCTTACCTGCACCAGATGTTCGGCCCCGGTGTGGACCAGGCCATCGAGCGCTACAGCGCGCCGTCCAGGGAGCTGCTGGCCGTCCTCCAGCTCTTCCGCACCACGCAACGGATCATCTTCCGCTACGAGATCGAACCGGGGGAGAAGATCTTCGAGACGACCATCAACGGCCAGAAGTGGGAGATGTACAACGATACGGTCATCGGTTTCGGCCGGGATGGCCAGGAGGTAGTGCGCACCACCGTCGAAGAGCCGTTGTATGAGCGCCCCGAGGAGCGGATTAACTGGCTATAATGGCAGATGGCAGATGGCAGATAGCAGATGGCAGATAGCAGATAGCAGGTAGCAGATAGCAGATAGCAGATAGCAGATGGCCGATAGCGGATAGCGGATAGCAGATGGCAGATGGCCGATAGCGGATAGCGGATAAAAGCTATCGGCTATCAGCTATCGGCTATCAGCTAAGTGAGGTGACTATGCAAAAACAAGCTGACCTGAAAATCCTCCCCCGCGATGCCATCCCCGTCGCTCTGGCCCGGAGTCAGATGTACAGCTTTTTGTCCACCACCTTTCTCTGCCCTGGAGAAGGGGGGTTGGAACTCATCCGGATAGGACTGGCGGCCTCTGTTGCGGCCCTGCCGGTTCTGGCTAACGAGGGAGGAGGAAAACTGGCGTCTGGGCTGGCGGCGTTGCAGAACCGGCTCCAGGTGCTCTCGGGCGACGGCCTGCAGGCAGAGTATCGCCGCGTCTTTGGCCACCTCATCTCCCGCGAATGTCCGCCCTACGAGACCGAGTACGGGCAGGCACACATCTTCGGCCAGAGCCAGGCCATGGCGGACATCAGCGGGTTCTACTGCGCCTTCGGGCTGGAGCTCTCCAGCAATGCCATGGAGCGCTTCGACCACATCAGCACCGAGCTGGAGTTCATGCACTTCCTGAGTTTCAAAGAGGCCCACGCTCTGGAGCACCACGGGGAGGAACAGGCGGACATCTGCCGGCAGGCGCAGCGAAAGTTCGTCCAGGAACACCTGGGGCGCTGGGTGCCCCTGTTCACGCGCCTGCTGGTCGACAAGGCCGGGGACGGATTCTACCGCGCTCTGGCGGAGTTGAGCCGGGCCTTTGTGACCTGGGAGACCCGACATCTGGGTGTCCGGCCCCGGGAGCTCCGCCCGACGGACTTTCAGCCCGGGGAGTTCGACCCCGAAGGGGGATGTTTCGATTGCGGCTGGCAAGAGATCTCCGAGATAGGGGCGGGGATCGTTCCTCCCACGTAAGCCAGTAACCAGTTACCAGTGATCAGTAACCAGTGGTCAGTTACTGGGATCTGGATCTTGGTCACTGATAACTCAACGTCATTAAGTTAAGACTTCGGAAGTCTTCGGTGGCCGATCCTGTGAGCCAGAGCGACTCGAAACTGGCTCAGAATATCATCGGTTAGACCGTCTCTGAGACTTCCGAAGTCTGGTCCGTCCTTAACTTAATAACATTGACTGATAACTGATGACTGATCACTGAATGGACAAGGAGGCGTGGAATGCGTAACTGGCAATGGATCTCTTCACTA
>JBHIAO010000124.1:0-13099 GCA_046758565.1 Anaerolineae bacterium | reverse complement strand
AAGTTTGCTTTCATTTCCGGGCGCACAATATCCCATATTGGATTGCCCTGCAACTTAATACAAACGCACAAGGTTAGTTTACCCCGTAACCACAGAACCCTCGCACGTCAGCGCGTGGATGAACCCCGTATGACCTCAGCCTAAACCCCGAACAGAATCGTACGGGGTGAATGTTCTGGTCTTCTCCAAAGGCCAACCAGTCTTTCAATTTCCCCAGGCACCTTCCCTGCTACTAGAGAAAATCCTCGAGCTTGACCTCGTCCATGAACGGGTACTCCAGAAGCTCATATTCCGAGCGGTCGACGCCCTCGGGAACGGTGGCGTCGATGCCCATCTTGGACGTTGTCGGGAGTGTCCCTTTGGGGAGCTGGGAGGCCTTCAGAGTTGGATCGAGGTGCTTTCCCCGTGCCCCTGAGACGATGATCACGTCCTCGTCCGGTTGAACACGGAACGCCAGCGCCCGCTCGACGGCCTGAGGATCGGTGATGTTCACATCATCATCCGTTACGATGACCAGTTTTACGGCGTGGAGGGACATCAAGGCCAGCAGCGCGTTTTTCCCTTCGCCCGGTCGCTTCTGGATGGAAGCGAAAAGGTGCCAGTAACAGCTACTCGCGGGGGTCGCGTAGACCGCCGTGGTCTTCACGCTTGCCTCGCGCAGTACCCGCCAACCTGCCGCCTCCATGGGCGGGGCCTCCAGCCAGTCGTTCTCCCAGGGCATGAAGATGGTCTGGAAGATGGGGTTCTTTCGGTGGGTGATAGCCTTGATCTTGAAGACGGGGTTCCAGCGGATCGAGCACTGGTGACCTGTGAAGTCCCCATACCGGCCCTCGTCGACTGTCCAGCCGTCCGTGGAGATCTCCCCCTCCAGCACGATCTCAGCCGACGCAGGGACTTCCAGATCCGAAGTGGTGCACTTCGCCAGCCTGACCGGCTCACCGTAAAGGGCACCCGCCACGGCGAACTCGTCAAAGCCAGGGGGTGCCTTGTAGGCTGCGGCGAGCAGCTCGGGCGTTCCTGTCCCCAGGGCGACGGCGATGGGCAGCGGCTCCCCGCGGTCCAGGGCCCGCTGATAGGTAAACCTCATATCGGACGGCGAGACCAAGTCGATCCCTGTCTCGTTGGGCGTGCGGTACATAAGCCGATAGCAACCGACATTTCGCCGTCCCGCTTCATCCTTGGACACGACGACACCGGCGGAGATGTAAGGGCCTCCATCCTTACGGTGCTGAAAAGGGATAGGGAGCTCTGTCAGGTCCACCTCGTCACCGACCTTGACCACCTCCTTGGCCGGAGCGTCGGGGACGACCTCCGCGGCGATCGGTCGCTCGAGCGCCTCCATAAAGACCCTCCCCATCACCTTCTCATCGCAGGCCAGCCCCAAGGCCAGACGCTGCCGAGAACCGACTAACCCTCCGACAACAGGGACATCATAGTCTGCAACTTTCTCGAACAGCACAGCCTTATCCGACTGCGCGAGAAGGGTGTGTATATGGCGTGCGGAAACAGACTTCTTGATGCGTAGGAGCTGCCCGTTGCCTTCGAGGTGAACGATCAGCCCCCGAACGTCTCTGTAAGGAATCTCAGCCCGGGTTTCACCGTCTCTGCTCGATCGGACGTCGTGAAAGTTCATGGGTCAACCTATATTCTTCGCCCAGTTTCGGTATGGACATAGATCACTTCTCCACCTGCCCTGCGGATATCCTCGACGGTCCCGTCCCCATCAAGGATATCGGAAATGACCACCTTGCTCCCCTCAGCGGCGATCCCGTTTGCGTAGACCTTTCTGATCCCGCGCGCGGATCCTGTCACGATCACAGCTCTGTCCTTGAGCACCATTGAAGCGTCCCTTCTATGGACAACTCAGCACCTCGGCTCTCCGTCAGCGCCGTCCCGGGCTAGGTACTTTCCCGTTTTCACCTCCCGTCCGAGAAAGCCGTCCAGGCGCAGCCGTCCCCAAGCCTGCAAGATTTCCCGATAAGGTGCGTCACGGAAGCGAAGCAGGATCTCCTCAAAGTGCACCGGGCCCTCGCGCATGAAGGCCAAGATATGATTTGCCAGCTCCTCGGTACTCCGGCTCGCTTCTTTTGCAGCCATAAGTTAGTCTTCAGCCATCATCTCTGACCGTTCAGTCTGGTTCCCCCCGAACACTTCTAGCCTCAATCCTTCTCCCCTCAGCCCTCGTTCTCAGCCTTAACCGCCGACGGCTAACTGTTGATAGCTTTTTATCCCATGATGGACTAGTCGGTCAACCTGGCCTTGGGAGCGTCACCGGGTTCGAATGTAAGGAAGAAAAACCAGGACAGAGCGATCAAGGGGTGAACCATGACGGGGAGGGCACTTGGCTCTCTCGCTTCGGGTTTTCCCCTGCTGTTCGCGCCCGTTCTGTAGTTTGAAGGCCACCTCAAGGCAGAGGCCTATGGCCCTCGACCGGAAGGGCTCGCCCCCCCCCACATCGATGAATAGTACGGGCTACGTAGAAAGGCGGGGGATCACCTCGCGGGCAATCAGCTCCACCTGCTGAGGATCGTAGCGGTAGGGGATCAATATGATTCGATGGACGCCCGCGTCTATGTGCTCTCGGAGTTGCGCTACGCAGTCGTCTACTGTCCCGCGAATCGCGTGCTCCAGAGTGGAATCGCTCCACGAGGCTACGTCCCACTCGGTAGAGAGCCAGTGCCGCATGGGCCCATCCGCCTCGGCCTTCGATGGGCCCACGTAGATCGCGAGCTGATTGGTGGCGTTGAGGAGCTTGGGATCGCGCCCATACTCACGCGCGTACGCTTGAATCTTCGTCCACGATTTGGCGAATCCCTCAGGGGTGTAGAAATAGGTAAGCCAGCCGTTGCCCATCCGCGCCACGCGACGGAGAACCTTCTCCACGTACCCTCCGATCAGTACCGGCGGATGCGGTTTTTGGTACGGCTTCGGGAGAAGTACGGCCTCCCGGAGATTCATCTCATCCACCTTGGCGGTCACCGACTCCTCCGTCCAGAGCCGGATCAGGATGTCCAGGTTTTGCTCGAAGATCCGGCCGCGCTCCTTGAACGGGATCCCAACCGCATTGAACTCACGTGCGTACCATCCGGCTGCCGCTCCAATAATCAGCCGTCCCTTCGAAATCTGGTCCAAGCTCCCCAGCACCTTGGCAGCAACGACCGGGTTGCGGAGCGGGAGAACCAGGATCCCGGTCCCCAGCTTGACCCGACTCGTTCGCATCGCGATGGCCGTTAGAATAGAGAGGGAGTCCAGGATCGGAAAGGCGGGCTTAACTCCCAGGAGCACGTGGTCCCATGCCCAGAGTGACTCAAAGCCCAAGGCCTCGGCGCGCTCGGAGTAGCGCAGGATCTCGTCTACGTCTGGCGTCTCCTCAGGACCGACGAAGTTCTTGATGGCAAGGCCGAACTGTACAGTCATCGCATCTTCCTCCATGTCAGCCCCTCATCCCGGTCTACGCTCGTTGTAAAGCGAAACGGTCGAGGAGCCTTCAGCTCAGAGAAAATGTCTTTCCGGATCCAGGCTCCGCAGGAGACTCAGTTCGGCCTCCTGAGGCGGCTTGGTGACAGGAATTCTGTCCGGGATCAGGAGGTCGAAGCCGGTGTCCTCGGTCACTTCCTTCACCGACGCACCGGGGTTAAGGCCCTCGAGGCGCACGACCTTGGTCTGCTCTTTGAAGCCCATGATCCCCAGGTTGGTTGCGATACGGCTTACCCGCCCGAACAGGAAATTTTTCGTTCTACTTTTCCGCCTTATCAGTTTTCCGCCCGAGATTCGGACCAGCTATTGCCGTCCTCAGCAGCCCTCGTGCCCGCTGGACTGCCTCCCGGCTCAGAGAGAGAGTACTGGCAAAGTCTCTCAAGGGCTTGGTGGCGTCGATGCCCATCTTTCCGGTGATTGCATCTGTGGCCGAGGGATCCAACAGGGTTCCCATGGCGCCGTCGACGATAAAAACATCTCTGTTGGCCTGCATACGGGTCGCGACAGCCCATAGCACCTGCTCCTCGTCGAAGACGTTAATGTCCTCGTCCACCACCACTACGAGTTTCACGTAATGGTCGGCTCCCAGGACGCTGAAGATGGCCTGCTTCCCTTGCCCCTCGGCCGTCTTGCGCATTGAGACATAGCAATGGAAGCTGCCAATCCCGGAACGTACCGGCACGTGGACGGCCTTGAGGTTGGAGATGGTCTTGCTTAGGACGTTTGTGAACTCTACTTCCCGCGGCAGGGAGAGGCAGCGGCAGTGCTCCATGCTGTTGCCGGAGTTGATGTCCTGATAGAGCGCACCCCTGCGGTAGAGGAACGCGGTGGGTTCAAAGACGTTCTCGGTGCCCCGTGTGGAGGCGTAACCAGTAAACTCCCCGAATGGTCCCTCTTTCTCGCGGACGTTGTTGAGGATCCGCCCTTCGATGACGATCTCTGACCATCTCGGCACATGTAGATCAACTGTCCGGCAAGACACGAGCTCGATGGGCTCTCCAAGGAGGCCTCCCAGGACATCGAATTTGTCCGTGTCGGCAGGAGGCAGGCTGAGCGCGCCCAGCGACAGGAGGGGATGGACGCCAACGCAAATGGCTACGTCAAGGGGGCGGCCCTGCTCCTCGGCGCGGCGGAAATACTCGAACATCCGGCGTCTCGAGTGCAGGCTGATTCCCATCTTGCGTGGCCCCTTGAGCTGCATGCGGTGGTAGCCGATGGTACTCACTCCCGAACAGGGGTCTCGGGCCACTACCAGGGCCGCAGTGAGGTAAGGGCCTCCATCCTGCTCGAAGTGTGTGAGGATGGGAAGGCGGCATAGGTCTACCTTGTCCCCAACAAAGGTATTTTCCTGAAACGGCGCATCACGCTTAACTACCGGGGGAACCAAGCTTTTCAACCGTGTCCTGAACTCCTCCACCAGCCGCTCTTCAGGGACACCCAGAGCCAGGGCTAGGCGGGGCCGGTGGGCTAAGACGTTGCTCACCAGGGGAAAGTCACTTCCCTCCACCCTCTCAAGGAAGACCGTGGGGCATGAGGCGAGCTTCTCTGCCTCCAGCACCAAGGCTGTGGCCTCGAAGGTAGGGTTCACCTGTTCCTTCACCCTAAAAAGCTGATCGGGGTATTTTTTTTCGATCAGCTCCAGAAAGCTTCGCAAGTCCTGATTCAAACCGACCTCCTTGTTCCGCGCTCAAGTCCCCAGACGCGCCCTCACTGCCTCCAGGGAGCACGGTAGTGGCGGCGGTGCCGTCACGCCCTTGAGGGCGCCGATGTCCTTCAGGCCAGTGCCGGTAACCATGATCACCACGCGCTCTTCTGGCGCGATGTCGCCTCCTGAGCAGAGCTTCACCAGCACAGCCAGCGCCGTCACGCCAGCCGGTTCACCGAAGATGCCGGCAGTTCTACCCAACAGCTTCATTGCCTCCAGGATCTCACGATCGGAGACGGCCACTGCCGTACCCGCGGAGGCCCGTAGGTCCTGCACCGCCATAACTCCGTTGCGTGGCAGTGATACCGCGATGCTGTCGGCAAGGGTGCTGACCTTGACAGGACGTATGCTCCCGTTCCCATCGAACGCCTGCTTGATGGCTTGAGAACCCTCTGCTTGGGCTGCCACCAGCCGCGGGAGACGGTCGATAAGGCCTACTCGCCGCAGATCGACAAACCCTTTCCACACGCCACTGAGAATGCAGCCGTCCCCTGCTGGGACGATCACGGTATCGGGCGGCTCCCAGCCGAGCTGCTCCGAAATCTCCATCGAGACGGTCTTTTTGCCCTCCACCGTGTACGGATTGTAGCCCGTGTTCCGATTGTACCAACCCAGCGCCTCGCACGCCTCGATGCAGAGGCGAAATGCATCGTCGTAGGTTCCCTGGACTGGTAGCACATCAGCACCGAAGACCATCAACTGGGCAATCTTCGCTGGTAGTGCCGATTTCGGCACGAAGATGTGACAGCGCACTCCCAACGATGCCGAGAGGCAAGCTAAGGACGCTGCCGCATTTCCTGTAGAGGCGGTCGCAATCTCTTTGTAACCCAGCTCGCGGCCTTTGAGAATCGCTACGGCGCTTGCCCGGTCCTTCATGGACGCCGATGGGTTGCAGGTTTCGTCTTTCACCCACAGGTGGGGCAACCCTAATGCTTGGCGCAACCTGGGTGCCGGGTAGAGTGGTGTGGCTCCAACCCGCAGTGGGACTGACACCTTCCGCATCCGCAGTGGCAGCAGGGGAAGGTACCGCCACTGGTTGACGAACGGCTGCTTGGCAAAGGACTCGCGCGACACCGCGGCCCGCACGGAATCATAGTCATACGATACCCGCAACGTGGCCAGGTCGCCACAGGCGGGACAAACGTAGAGGGTAGGGCCCTCCTCGTAGACGGCGCCGCACAGGACACAGGTGAGTGTCGTCTCCATTGTCAACGGACGATGTGCAGGTTCCGCCGCCGCAGGTTTTGGCGGTCCCGTTCACGGATGGGATGCTCGCGCTTCGGGATCTCCGTTGTCGATTCATGGCCGAACATCGCGGTCGAGAAATAGCGCATACCGGTGTCGTTGATCATGGTCACGATGAACTTGGTGTTAGAGAGCACTTGCGACAGCTTGTTTGCCGCCACGACGTTGCAGCCGGAAGAGATGCCACAGAAGAGACCTTCCTCCTGGGCCAGTCGCCGGGCCATCGCAATGGAATCCTGCGACGAGACGGTCACGACGCCGTCAACGTAATCCAGGTCCAGATTATCTGGGATGAAACCATCGCCGATCCCTTCGATCTGGTGCGGTCCCCAAGAGCCGCCGGAGAGGATGGGACACTCGGTCGGCTCGACGGCGTAAACCTTGACGTTGGGGTTCTTTTCCTTCAGGTACCTTCCGACACCGGAAACGGTGCCGCCGCTACCCTGGGACGCGACGAACAAGTCCACCTTCCCATCAGTCTGGTCCCAGATCTCGGAGCCGGTGGTAAGGTAGTGGGCCTCGACGTTGTCCTTGTTGGAAAACTGGGCTACCTCCCAGAAGTGGCCAGGCTTTTGGCGCTTCAGCTCTTCGACTTTTTTCAAACACAGGTCGACGTCACTCTCGCCGCCGGGCGTCAAAACGAGCCGCGCACCATAAGCGCGCATGGAGGCCTTTCGCTCCTCGCTCATCCCGTCCGGCATCACGATCACCACCGGGTATCCTTTCACCGCGCCGATCATCGCGGTGGCGATGCCCGTGCTGCCGGTGGACGCCTCCAGGATCGTCATACCGGGACGCAGTTCACCGCGCCCCTCGGCCCTATTGACCGCGTGGCGGAGCACACGGTCCTTCAGACTGGAAGAAGGGTTCATGAACTCCAGCTTGCCGCATACCGTCTGGGGCCCAGTGGCTACCTTACGCAGGCGCAATAGTGGGGTCATGCCCGCGGCTTCGGTGATGTCCTCCGCGATGCGGCCCCGAGACCCCCAGTTTACCATCTCATCCTTCCCTGCACGTTTTGTTCAGTCCGATCCTGAATCGGCAAGCTTTTCAACACTCTCCACAGCAAACTGCCAACCGCTGATCCGCCGTGCCAGCGAGCCTTCTCTACAGGCTCAGTAACGCCTTCGGATTCTTGTCGATCAGCTTCTCCACGTCCCCAACTTTGACGCCCTTCTCGTAAAGGCCCTGGGCGTATAGCCACAACGCCTCCGGTGGCATCGGGTTGTGCGACTGGCCACAGTCACTCATGACCACGCAGTTGTCGTATCCGATAACGTCCATGACTTCCTTGGTGAACTGGAGGTTGACGTAAGCCCACATGGGCGAGATGGTGCAGTACCCGAATTCGGCGATCGCGCCGAGCCGCATCATCTCCTTCAGAAAATCGACATTCATCCCTGCCGGCACGCGGAAGTATGGATGGGTGATGAGGATCTTCTGCACCCCGCGCTCCTTCGCCGCCCTGACCAGCAGATCGATCTCCGGGAGCGAGAGGTGGGCAGTGCCCAGGATCACGTTGTACTTGCCAATCAGCTCCAGCACCACCATGGCCTCGTCCGTGACCTTGCCATCCTTCACCGCTGAGATCGGCTCGCCCCAGGCGAAGCTGGCCTCGCTGGACTGGACATCGTAGGTACCGCGAGCACCGTGGACTTCGACGTGGTGTGCCGCATCGATGGTCGGCATCCAGACCTCTTTCGCCCCCAGGCGCAAAGCCACTTCGGCGGCGGCGGGGTTGATCCCGCCGACGAACTGATTCAGCACCACGCCGCCGAAGATCTTAAGGCTGGGGAACTCCCGCTGGATCAGGTAGGCGCGGCTCACCGTGCTCTCGTGGTGGCTCTTGAGCACGATGGCTGCCATCCCTGCATCGGCTGCAGCTTGGGCTGCCTGGCGGTCGTCGACGCGGCGCTGGAACACGCACGGATAAGAGTGAACGTGAAGGTCAACTGCGCCGTCTAGTTTGAGTAAAGCCATTTGATGTCTACTCCTGTCTATTGAATTATACCGCTTTCTCCGAGGCTCACGGTCGGCTGATATCCGCCGGGTGAGGTGTCTCGTCGCCGACAGCTATTTCTCGGGCCAGCGCCTTGTCCGTTGGCTTGACTGAGAGCGCCCGGCACACCGTCTCCAGCGCCGCCTGGTTGCTAGTGACCAGCGGGATTCTAAAGATTTCCTGCAACAGGGGAAGAGCCGATACCGCTTGGTAGTTGGTACAGGAGATAAAGAGGGTGTCTACCGGGGGCTTGGTGCCCAGCCGCTGCCGGGCGAACTCGACGATCTCGGGTGGTTGGACCAGGGCCAGGTCGAAATTGATGCTGATGCCCATCCCATGTATTGCTACCACCTCGATCCCGTCGGCCTCCACGCTTGCCTTGATTCGTTGGTTCAGTTCATCCACATAGGGCGTGAGAACAGCGACCTTTTGGGCGCGAGTCACCCTGAGCTTATTCCGCACCGCCTCGATCACGCTTACGGTGGGTTTACCGGTGACGTCGGAGATGCGACTGCAGAGCTCAGCGTCGTAGGCGTTACCACGGAGGGCGCCCGCACTGGTACATCCGAAAACCACTACGTCCGGCTTGGCCGTGGCCAGGGTCTTAGCCGTGGGAATAGCATGCGCGTCGAGCATCACCTCTTCCCCCTGGACGGTAGCGGATTCCATGTACATACGCCCTGTGTGGATGGTTACGGAAGTCGGGAGGTTGCGGTAGAAGTCCACCTCCATCACGGTGTTAGACGACGGGACCAGTAGGCCGACACGCTGGCTCACGGTTCGCACCTTCCTTTACCACACATAAGCTACTCGACGAACTCCCCGCGTGCCTTGGCCTCCTGGATGGCAAAGTAGACACGCTCGGGGGTGGCTGGAGTCTCGGTAATGCGTACCCCCACCGCGTCAAAAATCGCATTTAGGATAGCCGGGGTGGTGGGGATGGTGGCCGGCTCGGCTACTCCTTTGGCTCCGAACGGTCCCTTCGGGTCAGCCACCTCGACAATTTCGCACTCGATATCGGGCACGTCCATTGAGGTCGGCACCAGGTAGAAGGCGAGCGATCCTGTGTGCGGGATACCCTTTTCCAGGATGTGCTGCTCGTACAGGGCATAACCCATCCCCATGGCCGCGCCGCCCTGTATCTGTCCCTCCACAGCCATCGGGTTGATCGCCTTGCCCGCGTCGGTGGCGGAGACGATTCTCAGCACCTTCACGTGACCGGTCTCCGTGTCCACCTCAACCTCGGCGAGCTGGGTAGCCCAGCCGTAGGTGGCATAGGCGTCGCCCTGGGAAGTCTCGGGGTCAACGTCGGCGGTGGTGTTGTCGTGCCAGCCCCAGCTCGCGCAGCGTCGACCCAGAAAGTGAATCTGGGCGGCGACCTTCGCTACCGAGATCGGCGGGGCCTCGGTCCCGATCCTGTAGATCTGTCCCTCGTGTGCCTCCAGCTCTTCCTTATTACAGCGGAGCATCTCCGACGCCATTTGGAAGATCTGGTCGCGCATGTCACGCGCCGCTTTCTGCACCGCCACGCCCTGTACAAAGGTAGCTCGACTCCCGGAGGTAGGACCGGCATCCGGGGTGCTCCCGGTATCGGCAGCGACCACACGAATCGTGTCGGGATGAATTCCGATCTCCTCTGCCGCAACTTGGGCGACGATGGTCATGACCCCCTGGCCCATTTCGCAGGCGCCGGAGTAAACTGTAGTGGTGCCATCCTCCGCCATCTCGATTGCGGCCGAGCCGATATCGGCCCGGCTGAACCCGTAGCCGATGCCGTAGTACATCGACCCGATACCAAACCCTCTCTTCTTGCTCATGACCGATTGAACCTCAAGTTGTGGGAGTCCATGTAGTCCTTGATGCGCTGGACAGTCGCCTCGATGCCGCACCCCTCGTTCATCGCTTGGCCGGTGGAGGAGGTCATGCCTGCTTTGAGACAGTTGATCAGCCGAAAGTCCACCGGGGAGATCCCCAACCGGTGGGCCAAGCGGTCCATCTGCGACTCGTGGGCCACCGCCGCCTGGAGCACGCCAAAGCCCCTCATGGCACCGGAGAGCGGGTTGTTAGTGTAAAGGGTGTACGTATCCACACGGATGTTTGGAATGTAATAGGGGCCGGCACTGTGGATGCCTGCCTTTTTAATGACGTAGGCGCCTAGTGATACACCGGCTCCTGTGTCGCCATAGATGTCGCCATCGAGGAAGGTGAGGTGACCATCAGCACGGGCGCCAGTTCGGAACTTCATCAGCATCGGGTGGCGTTTGGTGTTGGCGATCAGCGATTCCTCGCGGCTGTAAACGAGGCGCACCGGCCGGCGCGTTTTCAATGCCAACAGGCCCACATGGATCTCCACGGTGATATCATCCTTACGACCGAAACCTCCACCGATGGAGGCCTGGATAACCCTCACCTTGTTCATGTTCAGATTCAGCGCCGGGGCGATCTGGCGCCGGTCGCGGAACGGATACTGGGTGGCGACAAGAATATTCAGTACCGCCGAGGGGTCCAGGTAGGCTAGGCCCGCTTCCGGCTCCATCGGCACGTGGTCCATCCTGTGGGTGCGATAGGTTCCCTCGACGATCACATCTGACTCCTTGATACCTTTATCAACGTCACCTTTGCGCACCTTGGTGCGCTGAAAGAGGTTCCCGCCGTCGTGGATCGCCGGGGCGCTCGGATCCAGCGCGTCCTCGATGGTGAGAATCGGACGGAGTGACCCATAGTCGACGGAGATTTTAGACAGGGCCTCTTCGGCGCTCTCTTCCGTTTCCGCCGCCACCAAGGCGACGGCATCGGCGACGGACCGCACCTTGTCATCCGCCAGCACGCGCTGATCGGACACCGCGAGGCCGTATCGGTTGACGCCCGGGATGTCGGCGGCTGTGAGGACAGCCCGCACGCCGGGTACCTTCTTTGCAGCGGCGGTGTCGATGCCACGAATCGTGGCATGAGGAATACCTGCCCACTTGATCCGAGCATGCAGCATCCCTGGCATCTGCATGTCACCGACGTACTGAGTGACTCCCAGCGCCTTCTCCATGGCATCGGGTTTTACCACGTTCTTGCCGATCCAGTGGTACTGGTCGGCACCCTTCATCTCCGTGGTCCGTTTCTTCTGTGCCGTGTCTTTCATGGGTCCGGGATGTTACATCGAATGTGATCTACGCAGGTCGGCCGCCGCCGCCTGCACCGCCTCAACGATTTTATTGTAGCCGGTGCAGCGGCAGATATTTCCGGAAATCGCAAACTTGATCTCCTCGTCGGTCGGCTTGAGGGTTTCCTGGAGAAGCGCATGGGCACTCATGATGATGCCAGGGGTGCAGTAGCCACACTGGATCCCACCGCGGTTTACCATCTGGAGCTGAATGGGGTGGGGCTTCCCGTCACGCGACAACGCCTCGACGGTGACAATTTCTTTTTCCCGCGCGTCGCCGATCAGTACAAGGCAGGAAACCACTGGCCTCCCGTCGAGCATCAGCGTACAAGAGCCGCACTCCGCCTCGTTGCACCCCTTTTTGGTGCCGGTGAGACGCAGGTTCTCCCGCAGCACGTCCAGCAGAGACTCAGACGGCTCGGCGTCCGTTTCGTACGTTTCCCCGTTGATCTTCAGGGTATAGTGCTGTTTCATCACTCTCTCTCTCACGGCGGTATCTCAGCCCGTCACCTTGCCGTTCCCCCCTTTTGCACGCTCAATGGACCGTTCCAGGGTTCGCCGCACCAGGACGGCGATCATCGCCCGCCGGTAGGTCGCTGTCCCGCGAATGTCGTCGATGGGGCTGCACTCCTCCTTCGCTATGGCTCCCGCCTTCCCTAGCAGCTCAGGGCTCGGCTCGTGGTCGCGCAGGACGTTCTCAGCCTTGGGGGCACGTACAGGCGTGGGCGCTACCGCTCCCAAAGCTATCGCTACGTCCTTGACCCTGCCGCTGCACGGGTCCAAGGTGACCCGCGACGCCGCGCTGGCAATGGCGATGTCCATGGCGCTGCGCGGGGTGAAGCGTTCGAAGCAATCACCTGTCATCCCTTGTGGCTCCGGCACGTCCACCGAGAGCAGGAGACCGTCCGGACCTAGGATCGAACGGCCTGGCCCGGCAAAGAACTTTTCAAGGGGGACCGTGTGCGTGGCGGAGCCGTTATGGATAAAGGTTGCGGTTGCCCCCAGCACGATCAGTGAAGGGGCGGTGTCGGCGGCCGGAGAGGCATTGCACAGGTTACCCCCGACCGTGGCGATGTTGCGGACCTGGATCGAGCCGATGACCTTGATCGAGTCGACTAGGGCTGGGAAGCGCTCTTCGACGGCGGGAGAGATCTCCAGTTCGCGGAACAATGTGGCGGCTCCTATGTGCAGACCTTTCCCGGGCTCAACGGACCAGTCACCGATACCCGGGAGCCGCTTGATATTCACCAACCCTTTGGTGTTCACGACCCGGCGGCGGAGCTGGAGTATGATGTCTGTCCCGCCGGCGAAGAGCTTGTATTGGCCGTTGCCACGGCGCAACGTCTCCCTTGTCTCCTCTACCGAGGAGGGCTCAAAATAGTCGAATCGCATCAGGGCAGGGATTCCTTATTGCAATCCAGTGACAGTCGAGACAAGTGCTCTCTCGTGTGAGAAAATATGGTCCTAATTGCAGCTCTGGATTGTAGTTGGGGCCCTATTTGAAGTCAACCCAGCGTAG
>JBHIAO010000123.1:0-13121 GCA_046758565.1 Anaerolineae bacterium | reverse complement strand
GTGGGTGATGATCGGGATTCTGGCCGCTCTGTTTCTGCTGGGCGGCCTGTATGCCCTGATCGGCCCGACGGCTCAGGCACAGCCACCTCAACCTCAGCCCCTTCGACTGGGCTCAGGACAAGCTTTCAGCCACCAGAAGCACGTGGAGGCCGGAACACAATGCGTGTTCTGCCACGCAGGTGTGCTCAACGGCGCCGTCGCCGGCCTGCCCTCCGTGGCGAAATGCATGGGCTGCCACCAGAACGTCCAGGTCAGTGACGAGCAAGACCAGCCGGACGTCGACATGCTGGTCCGGATGTGGGAGGAAGGCCGGCCCCTACGCTGGGCCAAGGTGAACGACCAGCCGGACTTCGTGTACTTCAGTCACCGCCCCCACGTGGCCAATGGGGTGAGCTGTGAAGCCTGTCATGGGGATGTGAGCCATATGGACATCGCCCGGCCTGTGTACAACGTCAACATGGGCTTCTGCCTGGATTGCCATCGTCAGCAGGCCCCGGAGAAGGCTTCAGCCCTGAAGGGCTTTCAAGCCCGAAGGGTAGAACGCCTGGTAGACTGCAAGACGTGTCATAAGTGAGGATTCCATGCCTGAGACAATCACGCGACGGCAGTTTCTGAAAGTCAGCGCCGCCGCCGGTGCGGCCACGGTCATCAGCGGCTGTACGACCAACCTGCAGCGCACCGAGTACCTGGAAACGTATGTGCGCCCACCCGAGGAGGGACTGCCCGGCGAGGACCTGTGGTACGCCAGCACCTGCCGCCAGTGCCCGGCCGGATGTGGCATCATCGTGCGGATCAGCAACGGCCGGGCACGCAAGATTGAGGGGAATCCCCAGCACCCCCTCAACCAGGGCAAGCTCTGCGCCCGGGGACAGGCCGGATTACAGGTGCTCTACAACCCCGACCGGGTGCGCAATGCCCTGCGCCAGACCGGCGGGCGAGGATCCCAGCAGTTCGAGCCCCTGTACTGGGACGATGCGCTCAGGCTGTTGACGGGCCGGCTACAGAGTGTCCCGGATCCTGGGGGCATCGTCTTCCTGGGCGGCCTGATGTCCGACCACCTATACGCCATCGCCAGCCGGTTCCTGGCCGCTCTAGGCGCGTCACCGCCCATGCTCTACGATCTGCACAGCGAGCTGGAGGGACGACAGGCCCTCACCCAGGCCAGCCAACAACTCTTTGGCAACCCCGCGCTGCCTGTCTTCGACATCGGCACCACTGACGTGGTCTTCTCCTTTGGCGCCAGCTTCCTGGAGACCTGGCTCTCTCCGGTAAGCTACGGCCGGGCCTACGGCCACCTGCGCCAGGGGCAAGCCGGCAAGCGTGGCTACGTGGTGCAATTTGAGCCGCGCTTCTCCAGCACCGCCGCCAGCGCCGACGAGTGGGTGCCCCTTCGCCCCAGCACGGAGGGTTTGGTCGCCCTGGCACTAGGCAAGATCATCGTCGAGCAGGGATTGGGCCATGAGATCGCTCACCGCGAACACGCCGTCATGTATGAAAAGGTGCACGTGGGCGAGGTCGCCCAGGCCAGCGAGGTCCCCGCTGAAGAACTGGAACGGCTGGCCCGGGTGTTCGCCGGCGTTGACCACCAGGTGGTCATCCCTGGTGCGACCCTGGCCGCCAGCCTGAACGGTGAAGCCGCCATCGCGGCCGTCCACGCCCTCAACGTCACCATGCGGCGCCTGGGCGAACACGGGGGTGTCTTCCTCACCGGCATGCCGCCGGTGGGGGACTTCGCCCCACCGGTCTTGTCCACTTTCGCCGACGTCCAGGGACTGATCGCGCGCATGAGGGCTGGTCAGGTGAAACTGCTCTTCATCCACGGGGTCAATTCGCTGTTTGAGTTGCCGGCTGCCGTCGGCTTCGAAGAGGCCCTCGCCCAGGTGCCTTTCGTGGTCTCCTTCAGTCCCTTCGTGGACGAGACGGCAGCCCAAGCAAACCTGATTCTGCCCGACCACACCTACCTGGAGGGTTGGGGCTATCAGGTTGTATCACCCGGCGCCGATCGGCCGGTTATCAGCAGCCAGCAGCCTGTAGTGCGCCCTCTCTACGACACCCGGGCCACCGCCGACGTGGTCCTGGCCCTGGCACAAGAGCTCGGCGGCGAAGTAGCCAGGGCGCTCCCATGGCGCAACGAGGTGGAATTCCTCAAGGAAACCGCAACCGCCCTGCGAGATGTAGGAACCTCGGCCGAAGTGTTCTGGGCCACCTGGCGTCAGCGAGGTGGTTGGTGGCCACAGGGGCAGGAGTGGCAATCCCCGGAACCGGCGCCGGCCTTCGAAGCCCCGCTGGTCATCCCCGAACCCAGATTCGAGGGCAGTGCCGCCGCCTACCCTTTCCACCTGCACCTGTACCCGTCGATCGCCCTGTCCGACGGGCGGGGGGCCAACCAACCGTGGCTGCAGGAGACGCCAGATCCCATGACCACTGTCGCGTGGAACACGTGGATCGAGATTAACCCAAAGACGGCGACCCGACTTGGGGTAGAGAACGACGACATTGTGAAGGTGACATCCCCAGCGGGCGAAATCGAAGCCGCCGTGTATGTCTATCCCGGCATTCGCCCTGACGTGATCGCCCTCCCCATCGGCCAGGGACATAGCGATTATGGGCGCTACGCTCAGGGCCGGGGCAACAACCCGGTAGACCTGCTGGTCCCTGCCGTCGACGAAGAAACGGGGGCCCTGGCCTGGGGTGCCACCCGCGTGCGGATCACCCCCACCGGCCGCCGGCACCCTCTCGCCCGCCTGGAAAGCAACGTCGGCGTGGATCACGCGCGCGAAGCCGGCGCGCCGGGGTAAGGAAGATATTAGGTATTGGGTATTGGGCTTAGGACCCAGGACTTCGGACCTCTACAGGGAGCAATTATGGCTGTAGATGAACATGATTGGACTATGGTGATTGACCTGGACCGCTGCACCGGGTGCCAGGCCTGTGTGGTGGCCTGCCACGCCGAGAACAACGTGCCCACCGTGGGCGAAGAGGAGGTAGCCATGGGACGGGCCATGCACTGGATCCGCATTCAGCGCTACTGGGAGGGCGAGTACCCCCATCTACGCGCCCGTTTCCTGCCCGTGCTGTGCCAGCAGTGCGAGCGCGCCCCCTGCGAACCGGTGTGCCCGGTCTTCGCCACCTATCACAACGAGCAGGAGCACCTGAATATCCAGGTCTACAACCGCTGCGTCGGCACCCGCTACTGTGCCAACAACTGCCCGTACATCGCCCGGATGTTCAATTGGTTCGATCCCTACTGCCCGGAACCGTTGAACGAACAACTCAACCCCGACGTCACCGTGCGCTCGCGCGGCATCATGGAAAAGTGCACCTTCTGCGTGCAGCGCATCCGGCGCGTGGAAGAGAATGCCGCCATGGAGGGGCGGCCGGTCCGCGACGGTGAGGTGCAGCCGGCCTGCGCCCAGACCTGCCCCACGGAAGCCATCGTCTTCGGCGACCTGAACGATCCGGAGAGCCGGGTGGCGCAACTGGCGCGCAACCGCCGGGGCTTCCGGCTGCTGGAAGATCTGGGTACCGAGCCGTCCGTGATTTACCTGAAGGGAGGCGAAGCGTATGTCGGTTGAGACAAGACCCCTGCCGCCCCTGATCTGGCCGGAGGAGGATGAGCCCCACAAGCGACTGCTTCTGGACCCTGAAACGCCGGCCGAGATGAACAACGTGATCCTCAAGGCCATGACCACCACCGGTTGGGGATTCTGGATGACCGTTGGTGGGCTGGCCCTACTGATCCTGATCGGGCTGGTGGGAGCCTGGGGTTACCAGATTCGGTGGGGTATGGGCGTGGCCGGCATCCGCCGGCCCGTGTTCTGGGGCGTGTACATCGCTAACTTCGTGTTCTGGATCGGTATCAGCCACTCAGGAACTTTCGTCTCGGCCATACTGCGCGTCTTCAAGGCCGAGTTCCGCCGCCCCATCACCCGCGCCTCGGAGCTGATGACCACCTTTTCCCTGATCGTGGCGGGCATGTACCCATTGATCCACCTGGGCCGCACCTGGCGCTTCTACTGGATGGTTCCCTATCCCAACCAGCGCCAGCTCTGGCCCAACTTCCACTCGCCGCTGATGTGGGACATGGTGGCCATCTTCACCTACCTCATCGGCAGCACGCTGTACCTCTACCTGCCGCTGATTCCGGACCTGGCCATGGCCCGCGACCGCACCGCCGGCTGGCGCCGGCGGCTCTACCGTAGCCTGGCCTTAGGCTGGCGCGGCACCGAGGCCGAGTGGCACCACCTGAAGCTGGCCATCACCATCTTCGCCTTCGTCATCATCCCGGTCATGTTCTCAGTCCACACCATCGTGTCGTGGGACTTCGGCATGACCATGGTGCCCGGTTGGCACAGCAGCATCTTTGGCCCGTACTTCGTCACCGGGGCCATCTTCTCCGGTGTCTCGGCCGTGGTAACTGTGCTGCTTATCGTACGCAAGACGATGAAGCTGGACTACTTTCTGCGCGAGGAGCACTTCGACGCCCTGGGCAAGCTCATCCTGGTCTTCTCCTTTGCCTGGACCTACTTCTTCTTCGCCGATTACCTGACGGAGTGGTACGGGGGTGAAGCGGTGGGACATCAGTTGCTTACCTTGCAGGCCCGAGGCCCGGTGGCACCCCTGTGGTACCTGATGCTGACCGTTAACATCTTGATCCCCTGGCTCACCCTGTGGAACAAGCGCATCCGCACATCGCCAGTCGCCCTGTTCCTCGTCACCCTGGGCGTCAACGTGGGAATGTACCTCGAGCGTTACATCATCGTCACCGGCTACCTGACGCGCAACCGGCTGCCCTTTGACTGGGGTGCCTACAACCCTTCACTGGTGGAGCTGCTCATCTCCATCGGTTCGCTGTCTACCTTTATCTTCCTGTACGCCGTCGCTTCCCGCTTGATCCCGCTCGTTCCGGTGTGGGAGGTACAGGAAGGGCAGCTCGCGCACACGCTACGGCGCATTGGGCGGGCCTGGGTGCCGACCGTCGCCGAGCTGGAGTAAGTTGAAATGACTGATTCGATTGTCTTGATGGGACTCTTTCACGACGCCACCCCCACGGCGGAGACGATTGACGAGCTGCGCCGCCTGGGCATCAGCGACCACGACATCGCCGTGCTGTCAGGCGTGCCCTATCCAGCCCGGGTGCTGGGCCGACCTATGGTCTGGGAACGGCTGCCGTGGATCAGCCTGTCCGGAGCTTTCGTGGGCTTCCTGATCGGCATCTTCCTTAACGCCGGCACGCCGCTGCTCTACACCATCCGTGTAGGTGGACAGCCTATTGTGCCCATTCCGCCTTCGGCGGTGCTGACCTATGAGTTCACCATGATGGGGCTCATCGTCAGTACTTTCCTGGGCGTGTTGTGGGAGAGCTTCTTCCCGTCCTACGGGCCGAAGTACTATCACCCCCTGCTGACCAGCGGGCGCATCGGGGTTCTCTTCCACTGCCCGGCGGAGCAGGAGGACACCGCCCGGGCCATCCTGAAAGCCCAGGGCGCCGAACGAGTATACCGACCGGAGCGGAGACGGCTGTGACACCACGTAGACCTTTTTTCACACGTATCATCATCACACTGCTGATCATGGCCACGCCCTTCATACTGGGTCTGCTGGGCACCTACGAAAAGATCAAGGTGGATTTCCCCAGCTTTATGGAGGATCAGCCTTCCATCAAGCCACAGGAAGGGCCGCGGCGCCTGCCGCCTGATGGAGCGGTGCCTTTCTTCGGCGCCCTGGCGGTAGGGGAAGGTGAGGTCCTCTTTAATCCGGTGCCGGTCGACTCGGTTTCGCTACAGCGCGGGGCTGTGCTCTACAGCATGCACTGCGCCCTGTGCCACGGCGAAGCCGGCCGCGGCGACGGCCCCATCGCCGAGTTCTGGCGGGAGGACGACAACCGACCGGCCGACCTGACGGAGGCGCGCTTCGTCACCCAGCCAGACGGTGCGCTCTACCTCACCATCACGCAAGGCTTTGGAGCCATGCCAGCGCTGGCGGAGAACCTGACGCCCCGCCAGCGCTGGGACGTGATCAACTACGTGCGCAGCCTGCAAGACAGGAGCGCTGAACAAATCCTAGGAGAAGGGCAATGACGGTTCGCCTGACATGGTTGCTCATCACGTTGTCGGTGCCCCTGCTCACGCTTGTGACCTGTGCTAACCCCCAGCCATTGCCTGTGGCCCCGACACCCATCCCGACCCTGATCCCGGCCACTCTGCCGCCGCAACCCACGGCCACCCTGCGGCCAGCCGCCCTGGGGGTGACCTTCCCCTCGCGCCGGCCCTCAGGCCGGGTCGCCGGCGAACTCTACCAGCAAAACTGCGCCAACTGCCACGGCATCAATGGCACGGGGGCCGTGCCTGGCGCCCGCGACTTGTCCGATGCCGACTACCTGCGGGGCGAAACACCTCTCCGCTTCTACCAGATCATCAGCGACGGTCGGGGCTCCATGCCGGGCTGGCAGGAGCAGTTGTCTGCGGATGAGCGGTGGGACCTGGCGTTCTATATCTGGCACTTCGCCACGTCTGCTGAAATCCTGGGCCGGGGCGAGGCCATCTACCAGCAAAACTGCGCCACCTGCCACGGATCCAATGGCAAGGGGGTGGTGCCTGACACGGCGGACTTCACGAACGTCGAATGGATGGCCGTCCGCGCCCCGACTGACTTCTTCCAGGTAGTCACCGAGGGGAGGGGCACGATGCCTTCGTGGCAGGGACGGCTGAGCCCAGCCGAGCGCTGGGCCGCCATCGAGTATCTGCGCACCTTTGCCTACGAGCCGCCCACCAGCCCTCGCACCGCGATGCTCACCGAGGCCTCCCCGACCCCTAGCCCAACTGAGGAGCCGACGGCCACGCCGGTGCCCTCGACCGCCACCCCGACACCCGAAGCAGCAGCCACATCCGAGGCCGAAGCAGCACCTCCTGCAGGTGAGGCTGCCGATGGCGAGCGGCTGTTCGCTGATACCGGGTGCGTGGCGTGCCACGGCGCGGCGGGCGAGGGAGGTCTGGGACCGAAACTGGTCGGTGTTGAAAAATCCGATGCTGAACTGTTCGCCGCCATCAACAGCGGTATCCCAGGCACGGCCATGATGCCTTTTGGCGACCGCCTGAGCGACGAAGAAATCCGCGACCTCATTGCTTTCATCCGCGAGTTGTGAAACCGAACCAGAGGGCTTGCGCAGCGAATGCTCCAAGGCCCGTCCTCGGGCCGGCATGACCTGCCAGGAGCATACAGAGACGGCCCGGGGACGGGCCTTGGAGCGGCAAAATCGGATTCGCTGCGCAGGCCCCCAGATCGCAACGATTGACCTGTTCTCTCAAGTATACTATACTTAAGTTAGGTACGTTTGCTGCCGGCTCGACGAACGGGGTGATAATCCGATGAGGCGGATGCTTTCCAATCGGCTGGGGCACCGGTCACGGTCGCTGCGTCTCGGGATCAAGCCCTTCAACCAGTGGGGGCTCTGGCCGCGCCTGGCCCTGGTGGTGAGCGGGGGCTTCCTGCTGCTGTTTGGGGTTTTCAGCCTGCTCAGTCTCCAGGCCATCAATGACAGTACTGATCGCATTCTCCAGGAGCGTCGGGTCATTGCTGAGATGGCTGCTGTCGAGATTGATGGGCTCCTCGACCGTGCCTTCTATGAGCTAGAGAAGGCCACCGACTTTGCCCCCTTTGATCCCTATGCGCCCAACCTCACCGCCGAGCGCCACCTGTTGGCCCATGCCTACGGCCGCATCGGTACCTTATCCCTCGGTGTCGCTTTCCTGGACAACACAGGGCACATAGTCCTCACTGAACCCTATGACCTGTCACCGAAAGGAACTGACTGGTCGGCTCAGCCGTACATCCTTCGTGCCCTCACCACGGGCGCGCGGCAGATTTCCGCCCCTTTCGTAGATCCGCGCACCGAGCGCCCGGCTGTCGCTGTCGCGGTCTCCATTCAGAACAACCAGGGTCAGGTGATCTCGCTCTTGACCGGCCTCATCGACCTGACGGATCCCGAGATCCGAGAGCCGATCGAGAGAGCCCAGCAACTGGGACACACCGGTCACGCCCTGATCGTCAACGAGGAAGGCCTCATCGTGGCATCAACGGTACCCGGGCACTTCCTGATGCCAGGCGAGCACCAAGCTTTCTATCGTCACATGTTGGCGGCCCGGCAGTCGGCGGTGGGGAACGTACCGACGAATGGATCCCATAACCAGCCGCATATCATGGCCTTCGTCCCTCTGGACACTGCGCCCTGGGGCGTGGCCGTGGGTGGCGATGCGGCCGAGACGCTGGCTCCGGTGCGCCGGCTGAGAAACGGCATCCTGCTCCTGGGCACGCTGTCTCTCGTGACGGTCCTGGGCGCTACGTTGTTCGGGGCACGTCGCCTGGTCCGGCCGGTTAAGGACCTGACCCACGCCGCCCAGCGCATCGCCGGCGGCGACCTGGACCGCCCCATCCTTATCGGCGAAGGTGGCGAGATCGGGCTGCTGGCCGAAGACCTGGAAACCATGCGTCGCCGGTTGGCCGCTTCCTTCCGCGAGATTCAGGCCTGGAACAACGAGCTGGAAGATCGGGTGCAGCAGCGTACCCAGGAGTTGGAAGCCCTCAATGCCGCCCTGCGGGAGCAGGAAATCGTCCACCGCCAACTGCTGGCCCGCGTCATCACGGCCCAGGAAGAAGAGCGGATACGGATTGCCCGTGAACTGCACGACGAGACGGGCCAGGTGCTGGCCTCACTGGTGATCAGCCTGGAAGCCATCGAGCGTAGCCTGCCGCCAGAGATATCGACTGTCCGACAGCGTCTAGCGCGGACGAGGGTCCTGACCGAACACACGATTGCCGACATCCGCCGCCTCATCGCCGATCTGCGGCCCGGTGCACTGGATGAGCTGGGCCTGGTGGCAGCCATTCGCTGGTGTTCTGAGAATCATCTGGAACCCTTGGGCATCGCCTTGGATCTGCAAACCGACGGTCTGGTCAGCGGTCGGCTGCCCGAGGAACTGGAGACGGTGCTGTTTCGCATCACCCAGGAAGCCATTGGGAATATTGCCCGCCATGCTGGCGCTCGTCGCGTCAACATCCATCTGAGCCGCCGGGACGGGGAGGTGCACCTCGTCATCGAGGATGACGGAGAGGGTTTCGACCCGGACGCCGTGCAACCCGCCCGCGACGGCACCCAGGGGCTGGGATTGGCCGGCATGCGGGAGCGCGCGTCTTTGCTTGGGGGTCAGGTGCGAATCCGGAGCCGGCCAGGCTACGGGACCAGGATCGATGTGGAGCTGCCGATGTTGGAGGAGACCGCGCCGTGATTCCGATTCGGGTGCTCATCGCCGACGATCATGTCGTGATGCGAGAAGGGATCTCTTTCCTGCTCGAAGCCGAGCCCGACATCGAGGTCGTCGGCCAGGCGAGCGACGGTCAGGAAGCATGGGAGAAGGCGCGCGAACTCACGCCGGATGTCGTTCTGATGGACATCACCATGCCGGGTATGAGCGGACTCGAGGCCACCCGCCAACTTCGGGCCGTGCTGCCTGAGACGCAAGTCCTCGTCCTGACCATGCACGAAGGCGACGAATTCTTCTTCCGGATGCTCCAGGCCGGCGCCTCAGGTTACGTGCTGAAAGGTGCCTCCTCCGACGAGTTGTTGAGTGCCATCCGGGCCGTGCACCAGGGCGGGGTGTACCTGTATCCCACCATGGCCAGGAAGCTGTTGGCCGACTACCTGAGCCGCCCGCCGTCGGAGCAGGGCGGCTATGATGAGTTGACGCCGCGCGAGCGCGAGATCCTAACCCTTATCGCCGAGGGCCTCACTACTCGGGAGATCAGCGCGAGGCTGGTCATCAGCATCAACACCGTCCAGACACACCGGCAGAACATCATGAACAAGCTGGACCTGCACAACAAGAGCCAACTCATCAAATATGCAATCAGCAAGGGATTAATCACAGTTGAAACGTGAAGGGCGTGCTCGTATTGAGATGTCCTCAATCGTGTCAAGTCCGAGGAACAGCTTGAACAGCGCCCGTCAACTGATGCGCCACAGATAGCCTGCCGATTCCAGACCGACCTGATCCGGTATCACCTAAAGACACCATCCCTGGATGGTGTCTTTTTAGTTGCAAAATCACGTGTATCGAGGATATACACACCGGCAGCCCCATGATATACTGAAGTCGGAGTTTGGTCCATGACTGCTAATTACGAGGAAGGAAAGGGGCAGAGACGATGGATAAGTCCATGCAACGCGTGATGCTCGGGCTATTGGCCGGCCTGCTGATCCTGCTGCTGGCCGCCTGCGGAGCGCCGGCCACACCCGCGGCGACGGCAGTACCACCCACGGCGACCTCCCCACCACCCACTGCCACACCGGTGCCACCTGAACCCACATCTACCCCGGTACCCCCTGAACCCACACCCATCCCTCCGGCCGAGGCCGAGTCGGAAGCTGCAGAGACGCACACCCACGAGGAGACCCACGCCCATGAGGAGGCGCACCCTGAGGAGACATCCGCCGCTGAAGCAGGAAAAGAACTATACGCCGCAAAGGGGTGCATTGCCTGTCACGGACCTGAAGCCCAGGGGACGGAGAATGGGCCGGCACTGCCCGTCCACACTGCTGAGCAAGTCCGCCGACAGGTGCGTCAACCGCTGGAGAAAATGCCCGCGTTCACTGAGGAGCAGGTCAGCGACGAGGAGCTGGAGAAGATCGTTGCCTTCATCACCAGCCTGACACCGGCCGAGGCTATGGCGCATGGGCACGAGACGTCAAGCCCGATCCAGGCCCACCTGCTCATGGCAGTGATCTCCCTCGAATCAGATGACACCTCTGACGCTCAACACCATTTGGAGCACGCCCTGGAGGCAGCCGATGCGGAGCAGGCGGAAGCGGTTCAGCGACTACTGGACAGATTGAACGGCGGTGATACCCACACAGTGCAGCATGAGTTGGAGGAGATGCTGGCCGAAATCCACGCGATGGAGGGGAAAACCGTGCAGCAGTTGCACCTGGAGCTGGCGTACTCAGCGTTGGAGGCCCGGGAGATCGAGGATTGTCGCCACCATGTAGAGCACTTCGTCGATGCTACTACCGGTGCAGATATGCTCAAGGGGCAACAGATCTTGAAGCTTATGGACGAGGGGGAACTCCATGATGCCCGCCACGGCATCGAAGGTCTGCTGGGGATGACTCCCCACAGCGAACACTGAGAGTTGCTACCACCTATCCGACAGGCATGAGCCTGAAGAGAGAACAGAAAGGAAAGAACCATGACTCAGCAGAGAGTCAAGACCATCCTACTGTCAGCCTTGATCCTTGGCGTTTTGCCGGCCCTTGCGCTAACTGCCTGTGGAGAGTATCCCGGTGTCCCTCGGCAGAGTCAGCAGTTCGTCCAACTGGTTCAGCCTTCTCAGCAGAGGGGTGCTGCTAACCCGGCGTCGGCCCCACGCACGATGGAAGTGGAAGCAGCGGGGGAAACCCTGGCTCAGATGGGGCATGAGCCGGAGGATGTGCTGACCGAAGCCCATGCACTGGAAAGGAAGCCCATGGGGCAGTTGCACCTGGAGCTAGCCCTGTCGGCGATGGAAGCGCGAGAGATCGAGGATTGCCGTCACCACGTTAAGCACTTCGTCGAGGCCGCCGGCGGCGCGGACAAACTCAAGGGGCAACAGATCTTGAAGCTTATCAACGAGCGGAACCTCTATGAAGCGCGCCACGGCATCGAGCGTCTGCTGGGGATGACTCCCCACAGCGAATAAGAATTGCGCCACTTCGTGAGCGTCTTGCTCATCGCGGCTGCGCTGCTGGCCGCGACGGCCAGCGCGCAGGAAGGCTCCGCCGGCAGCATCGCCAGAGGCGACAGACTGTACGACAGGCGGTGGGCGGATTGATGGTCTACGCGATAGGTGCTTTGGCGGGGCTGTCCCTCTTGACCGGCGGGGGGCTTCTCAGGCGCCGGCGTCGCTAGCCGCATCACTCTCGGTTGTGCAGGCTAGTCCGGCACCCAGGGGTGGCAGGCTTCAACGGCCGGGGGATGGCGTTGGAGCCTGTCCATTTCTCTCACCATCACGCCCTTTGGCACACGCTTCGGAGTCAACAGGATGCCATTCCTGAGTCGGTTGGGTCTCCAAAAGCGCATCATGCTCTACGTCACCATCGGGTTGGTGATCATAGCCCTGGTGTACACCTACGTGGGTCTGCAGGCCATCGAGCAGAGCACAGAGATGGTCTTCGCGGAACGGTTGACCATGGCACAGACCATCGCCGGCCAGGTGGATAGCCTGCTGGAGCATGTGGTGGATGAACTGCACGGCACCGGGGCTGAAGTGGCTCTCGCTCTCGAGACTGGGGACACGCGAGGAACCCAGGCTGCCCTCAAGAACCTGTATCACCACTGGACCGTCTATCACCATTTTACCGAGCCGTGTACGGTGAGTCTGGTCGAACCTGAAGGTCAGGTGATTTGGAGTGAACCTGTTCGCTCGGGCATCGTCGGTACCTCGGTCGCCCGCTATGTGGATTTCCAGAAATTGGCTCATTCCGAGGCCCCCAACGTCATTCACAGTCCTTCAGGCGCCGTGCTGGACCGCCCGGTTGTCTTCGTCACGCTGCCGGTGCGCCGTGACGGCGGCGCCATCGCTTTCCTGATCGGCGAGATCGAGCCGACCCACGCCAGCCATCGCCTGGCTCCCAGCCTGAACATCGCCGGCTCCGGTTATACTGCCGAGCTGGTTGATCGCGACGGCGAAGTACTCGTCAGCACGGAGGCCGGCCGGCAGGGCAAGCCGAGTATCCACGGCCGACTGTTCACCGACCCCATCCAGGCCCGGCAGGCCGACGTCCGGATTCATGAAATGCCCGGAGGTGACACTGGACGCGGTCACATCGTCGCCTACGCCCCGTTAGAGCACGTGCCGTGGAGCGTGTATGTGGAACAAAAAGAGGACGTCGCCCTGGAGCTCCCCCGCCTCCTCCGTGCCCGATTGGCGTTGTTCGGGCTGTTCGCTCTCGCGGCCGGCCTGGCCACGGCCTGGCTAGCGACTCGCAGGGTGGTGAGACCCGTGACCCAGCTCATCGCCGCCAGCCGCCGTATCGCCGGCGGCGACCTTGACCATCCAATTACGGTTCAGGGTCAGGACGAGATCAGGCA
>JBHIAO010000122.1:0-13164 GCA_046758565.1 Anaerolineae bacterium | reverse complement strand
CGGCCGGCTTTCGGTACTCCACGACGCTGGACAACTGGGCCATCGACCTGCTGGGGTGCCGTGTGGTAACCATCAATTTTGGGGACCGGGCTAGGTCAAGCCAGTAGACGGTGGCCGCCGGTCGCCAGAGTGGCTCAGGTTGCCCGGATTCTTCGGCGGTCTGCCGTCCACGGTCGGCGGTCCGGTTTGCCGGCAAGTTACCTTTAGCCAGGCTGATGACTGCTTCTAACATACCTGGCAAAACCCTATTCAGATAGGCTCCCCGGCTTCTCAGCCGCCTCGATCTGTGGTAAAATTGGTTGTGTGGAACAAGATCGCCTCGGAATTATCGATAGCCTATCGGCGGGCCTTAACCTGGTTGCCCAACGTCTCTGGGTAATCGCCATTCCTGTGTTGCTAGACCTCTGGTACTGGCGAGGTCCGCAACTGTCCATCGCCCCACTTCTCAGACAAATCGAACAAGCCCTTGCCCGCTCTGCGCCGGCCGCGATGCCAGATGCCCCGGTCAATATCAACGCGGTAAACGAGCTACTGGACGCGCTTGGACAACACTTCAACCTGTACTCGCTGCTCTCAGCCAGCCTACCCAGCTTGCTGGGTGTCCCAAGCCTGATGGCCAACGCAAGCTCAGATAATGCAAGTATCACCGAAGTCCACAGTTGGCTGGCGATGATCGGCCTCGCGGCGGTGCTCGTGCTGGCTGGCCTCGCCATCGGGTGCCTGTATTTGACGCTCATTGCCCAGGGACTGAGTCAGCAATCCGTTGAACCTCGAGCGCTTTTGCGTCAGGCCAGTGCGATGTGGCTCCGCGTTGTCGCCCTCGTACTATTGGTACTGTTCTTCGCCATCTCGCTGGCTGTGCCGTTCTCGTTTTTGATCAGCCTCCTCACGTTTGTGAGCCGTGGGGCTGCCTCGTTTCTCATGGGCATCTTCTACATGAGCATTGTCTGGCTCGGGCTGTACCTCTATTTTGTCGTCTACGCGATCATAACTGACCGTGTGGGTCCGTTGCGGGCAATTTGGAATAGCGCAAACGTGGTCGCGCGCAATTTCTGGTCGGCGCTCGGGCTAGTCCTCCTGGTCGTCGTCTTAAGCCGGGGGCTGTCCCTGGTATGGCACCGTCTAGGCGAGGTACATCCCATCGGGACGATCATTGGAATCGCCGGCCACGCGTTCATCGGCAGCGGTCTCGTAGCAGCCAGCTTGCTGTTCTATAGAGACCGCTACCAAGGATGGCAACAACAGATGGCATAGCGTTATCCGCCCCCACGGATGGTTTCGACAACAAGTTCTGACACAACAAGAGGTTATTGTGGCACGAAACAAGTCCGAAGTGTCCGAAACAGCGCTCCACCCTTCGACAAGCTCAGGACACCGCTACGACGCTAGCGACATCCAGGTGTTGGAAGGCCTGGAGGCTGTCCGGCGCCGACCTGGCATGTACATCGGCTCAACCGACGTGCGTGGTCTGCACCACCTTGTGTACGAAGTCGTGGACAACTCTGTGGACGAGGCGTTGGCCGGCTTCGCCGACGGGATTACCATCACTATTCACCCCGATCACTCTGTTACGGTGGTGGACAACGGGCGCGGCATTCCGGTAGGACTTCACGAGGAGACCAACAAGAGCGCCCTTGAAGTGGTAATGACGACACTGCATGCCGGCGGCAAGTTCGGCGGCGATGGTTACAAGGTCGCCTCGGGGCTGCATGGCGTAGGCGTTTCGGCCGTCAATGCCCTCTCCGAGTGGTGCGTCGTAGAAGTCAGACGTGACGGCTTTCTGTGGCGTCAGCGCTACCAGCGCGGTGTTCCTGAAAGCCCTGTCGATCAGGTTCGCGAGGCCGCAGGCACGGGAACGACCACGGTGTTCATGCCCGACAGGGAGATCTTTGACGAGTTGGACTACGACTTTGACGCACTTGCCCAACGCTTCAGGGAGATGGCTTTTCTCACTCGCGGCCTCACCATCACCTTCATCGACGAGCGAGGTGAGAGCCGCGAAATATCTTTCTATTTTGAGGGTGGCATCATGTCCTTCGTCAGCCACCTCACGCGGGACCGAGATACCCTTCACGACAGGCCCTTCTATGTTGAGCGTGAAGTGGAGGGCACCCTGGTCGAAGCCGCTCTGCAATGGACCGATAGCTTCACAGAGACAGTGTACGCCTTTGCGAACAACATCAACACGGTCGAAGGTGGAACTCACTTGACTGGCTTCCGATCGGCCATCACCCGATCGCTCAACGACTATGCTCGGAAGCAGAATCTGCTGAAGGAAAACTCGTCCAACCTCGCGGGGGAAGATTTCCGCGAGGGCCTCACCGGCGTGCTGAGCGTGAAGCTGGCTGATCCACAATTTGAGAGCCAGACGAAGATTAAGCTTGGCAATGCCGAGGTGCGCTTTCAGGTCGAGAGTGTCGTCGCCGATGCCCTGTCCCAGTGGCTTGAAGAGAATCCACGCGCGGGAAAGGCGGTGATCGACAAGGCGCAGACGGCAGCGCGGGCGCGGGCAGCGGCCCGAAAGGCGCGCGATCTGGTGATCCGAAAGAGCGCTCTGGAGAATGCATCGCTGCCAGGCAAGCTGGCCGATTGTTCGGAGAGAGATCCGGATCAGGCAGAATTGTACATCGTTGAGGGTGACTCGGCCGGCGGCTCGGCCAAGCAGGGCCGTGACCGACGCTTCCAGGCGATCCTACCGCTGCGTGGCAAGATTCTGAACGTTGAGAAGGCCCGACTGAACAAGATCCTCAACAACAAAGAAGTTCGAGCACTCATCGCTGCCCTCGGGGCCGGCGTCGGGGACGACTTCAAAACCGATAACCTGCGCTACGGCCGCGTGATCGTAATGTGCGATGCTGATGTTGACGGGAGCCACATCAGGACGTTGCTTCTCACATTCTTCTTTCGCTACATGCGGGAGTTGATCGAGAAGGGGCACCTGTTTATTGCACAGCCACCCCTGTACCGCATCTCGGCCAACAGCAAACACCACTGGGTTTATACCGAGGCCGACAAGGAGAGATTGCTGAAAGAGCTGCGGGGCTCCAACCCGACCATCCAGCGCTACAAAGGTCTGGGCGAAATGAACCCGGACCAGTTGTGGGAGACTACGATGAACCCGGAAGCCCGCACTGTGCTCCAGGTCACCATCGAGGATACGGCCGAAGCCGACCGGACCTTTGAGATCCTCATGGGATCCAAAGTCGCACCGCGCAAGCGCTTCATCCAAACCCACGCGAAGGATGTCCGTAATCTCGATGTGTAGCCATCGGGCCGAGGGGTGCTGCAATTCCTGTTGGATTCGCTAGACGGTGAATCGCACGACCGCCGACCGTCGACGGCAGCCTAAACCGCTCATGGACTATCAAGCTTGAGGGTTGAAGATGAGCAAAAACTAGCATTGTTCCGGGGACACGCGATCGACGGCCAACTGCAAGCCGGCGACGACGCCCACGAGGTTGCGCGTTTTGGCCCAGATGAGCTACCCCCGATGGAAGAGATCGCCTTCAGTACCCATCGGCAGGCACTCCACGATTGGAAGCAGGCTAGATAGGAGGTTGTCCACATGTCACAGTACGGTTGTATTCGGTTCCCGAGACAAAGGGCATGGATCGGCCTGATGCTGGCCCTGCTGCTGCTGGGAACAGCATTCCAGGTTGCTCTTGCCGTTGAACCATCGGTGCAGTCAGCACCGCCAGTTACCGTACGTTTTCCCCGCCTGATACTTACGCTGAACGAGAGTGGCACCGTCACGGACCTGGGCGTAGTGATCTCCGAAGGCAGGCAACTCGGACTTGCCGGGCCTCAATTGGCCTTCTTCAGGTCGGTCCTCGGACTCAACCTAAGCACGCAGATGTTCGATACAGCCACCATGGCCGCCCTCAGCGACGCCAATATTCAGCACGTCGAAATCCAAACAGGGCCAGAGGGGATTGCGCTGTACGGGAATGGGCGGTTTATGTTAGGTATTCAATGGGGGAATCAGGCCGGCCTATCCGAAGTGGCACGGCTTGGCGAGGCGGCTAACGTTCCCTTCTCGGCCCAGATGGCGCAGATCGTGCCCGCCATCGGGGCAGACGTGCTGGTCGAACTCCCCACACCGGCCGGTGTTGAACGCATTGCGCCTCGGGCCGTAAGCGCCGCAGCAGAGTTCCCGAAGCAAGCAGTGCCGTCAAGTGTGGCAGCGATTGCCCTCCATGCATCAGGCGAGTACGCGGCTGACGGAACAGCTCGAATGTTTGACCGGCCGCTTTCAGAATGGGGGGAGTTGTTTGGTGCTGACCTCAGGATGCTAAACCTGGATCCGAGGGCCATATCCGTCTTCCAGGAGGCCGGCATTCAGAGCATCGGTGTAACCGTGGACAACAGAGGGGTGTCGCTCTTGTTTGACGATGACCCCGTGGCCACCGTCGTTCCCGGCGATGAGGAGTCTCTGGAGATCGCGATGCGACTGGCAGATCGTTTCCAGGTTCCGTTTGCTAACCTTATTCCAGTGGCAAGCAGGATGCGGAAATTGGACATCCAGGTGACTGTAGCACTGCCGGCCGCTCAGTAGTTACCGCACCCTGCACAAGCGTATGTGTCTAGACGCCTGCAATTCAGGGGCTTCGTCACTGGTCTCGACCTGTCAGCGTTGTATCGGATTCGGCCGGCCTGGCTGGGCAAATGCCGTCCACTGCGGTTGCGCGATTCTGTCCAGAAGGCCGGCCTCATATGGGTCCAGCGCTGGTACGTGAGCCAGTGGGGTCACCCCCGTCTGAGGTAGTGAGCGCAATCAAGCCGGTCGTTGGGCGTTCGTAGTGGCGATTTTCGTCGTTTCCGCCGCTCAATAAGCGACTAAAGTCGCCACTACAAGCCACCGTAAAATCGGGGCGACAGAGTACTAGCCTCTGAGTGTGAGGTCGATCAACTTGAAAGCTTCAGCATACTCCCCAACGTCCGCACCTTGCTCCCGAGCACGCCTGGCCGTTTGCTCCGCCCGTTCCCTAATATGGTCCGCGACTCCTTCGGGGTCATCGAATTGGGATCTGTGTTCCCAAAGTGCCTCGATTTTCACTTCCATTGTGTCGGCGATATCGATGAAAGTGTCGGCATCCGGGCTAATGTTGAGATAGACCTTTTGGACCTTGTGTGGTTCTAGACCCTCAGTTCTGTGCTCCGGAAAGTTGAGATGATCGCGCGCGGTGGGAAAGACGGCAGCCAAAGTCGCCTCCCCCACAGCCCGATGGTCCGGATGATTGATGTAGCCGTTGACGTAGTACGTTGTGGGGTTCTGACAGATGACGGCATCCGGACGCCAGCGGCGAATCTCGCGGGTGACGTCACGGCGCAGTTGTAAGTCGGGCATGACCTCGCCGTCGGTGTAACGCAAGAAAATGACCTGGCTGACACCCAGGCGCCGTGCAGCCGCCTGTTGCTCCTTCTCCCGCAGCCTGGCCAGCCGTTCCGGCGTCATTTCAAGATCCCGGGATCCCTTGTCCCCGCTGGTCACCAGTACGTAAACGACTTCCTTGCCTTCATGTACCCATTTGGCAACCGTACCGCCGGCCCCGAACTCCGGATCATCCGGATGTGCCATCACAACCATTACTCGTTTGATGTCATCATGCATTACTACAACACACTCCTTGTCGTATGAAAGCTGCTTTACAATTTGCAGCTTGCTGCTGCGAACGACCGCGTAATTCGTGATGCGTAGAGAAGGTCATTGTCACACATCACGCCCCGTCCTGAGCTTGTCGAAGGGCATTACGCATCACGCCGATTGTCGCCAGAGGCGAGTGACAGACTGTAAACCATCTTTCTCTGCTTCAGCCACGCTAGACAAGTACCTCAGGGATGTTCCTTTACCAAGCGGATTGTAATGAAAAACCATAATCTGTGCAAATTATGACCAAAGAACAGGGATTGTGTTTCCCGTACGCATCAGCTATGATGGATCGTTGGCAATCGGTCTTGCGGTTCAGCGGTCGGGTAGTCGACCACCTGACCAGGCGACCAACTGACCACTTGGCTACCCGACTAATCGACTAGCTGCTCCATGAGAGCCTACGTCCCTTTGGGCCTGGGCGCCCTCTGCATCGCCTTCGCCGCCATCTTCGTCAAGTGGGCCGATTTGGCGGGCGATACTACCTGTGGTAAAATAGAAGCGCCACGATGGGGAGTCGTCTAATGGTAGGACGCCGGACTTTGAATCCGTCGGTCCAGGTTCGAATCCTGGCTCCCCAGCCTGTTCTGCCCCTGGCCGGTGAACCACGTCGGTTTGCTCCCTCCTGTGATGTTTCCACTCGTGATCCGTTGTACACTGGTGAGGCTGCAATTTAGCGCGTCGGGGCGGAGCAGGGATGTCCTGAACCTGGTTTAGCTCCGAGGGTGATCACAGTTCGTCACTCACTCCAGATGAACCGCACACTCACACCACGAGGATTAGCTCATCCCCACTCGATAGCACATGCGAGAAGGCTGCTTCACGTCGCTTCACTTCTTGTCATCCTCGCTGTACTTCTCCTCACCATGTCCACTTCGGCTGTCCGGCCGGCTTCCCCCACAGTTCCGGACCAGTCGTCGTTTCCACCCACGGGTACTTGGTACACCTACGCCAACGGCGATGACACCCTCACCTTGGCACTCGAAGGTGACGTGCTGTGGGCCGGCACGCGGGCCGGCGGCGTCGTGCGGTGGAACACAACGGATGGGACTTATGTCCAGTTCCTGAAGCCTCAGGATGGCCTGGCCGGCAACACCGTGCGCGATATCTACATCGATCAGCAGGGGAACAAGTGGTTCGCGACCGACGGCGGGCTCAGCGTGTTGGATGACAACGGCACACCCGACAAGGCTGACGACCAGTGGCTCACCTACACCCGCCAGACCACCGATGGAAACCCTTCGACGGGCTCAGGACAGGGCCTACCCTCCAACCGCGTCACAGCCGTGGCCGCTGGTGTGGACGAGGCCGGGAACCATCAGCCCAACATCCTCTGGATCGGCACCGCTCAATACTGGGACCCCGACGCCGGTGAATATGCCGGCGGGGGCCTGGTGATGTTGGACACCAAAGCCACGCCAGACCCGGGCGATGACGAGTGGCTCCACACGTACACCTTGGAGAACACCATACGCACTCCCGGGGGTGAGATCATCCTCGGTTTGGCCTCGAACAACATCACCGGTATCCTGCCCGTACCAGGAAACCGGGTTTGGGTTACTACGCGGCCACAGTTGAGACTCGATCGGTCCACCTCGCCACCTCAATGGCAATCCACCTTCGGCGGGCTGAGCCGGCTTTGGCACAAGGGGACCCCTGATCCAAGCGACGATAATTGGAAGACGTGGAACTGCGACAATGGCGGGGACTTTAGCTGCGTGACGACCCAGATTCGCACGGACGCCGGCGGTTACGTTTGGGTTGCCACGGCGGGCGACGGTGTACTGGTGTTCCCTCACGATGCAGATAGGCTGAATGCCGATAACAATATATTCGACAAATCTGATGGACTGGAGTCAAACTACGTTGATGCCATCGCATTTGGCCCTTCTGCTGATCCGGCCTGGCAGGATACCGTCTGGATCAGCACCCATAGAAGCCTTAGCTATCAGGGGTACGGCGTCTCCGTCCTGAATCACGGTGGCACTATCGAGAATCGGAGTGATGACGTCTGGAATGGCCAGAACCCCATGCCTGGTGATCCTATCACGACCCAGAATGGCTTGCCAGATGACCGTGTGCAGGCGATGGTGGCCGGCAGCGACACTGTGTGGATGGGCACGGGGGGCCGTTATGGGAGGGCTTACGGCATCAGTCCATTCGACTTGGGGCAGAAGACCTTCCTGCCATCTTTGCGCACAGCCGGACCCGGCCTACCTTACAACTACATCACCGCTCTAGCCGTGGGGCAGCCCGGTACCCGCTGGGCAGATCAGGTGTGGGTCGCCACAGGAAACGTACGAAAGCGAGGATACGGCGTCGGCGCGCTGCTGCTGAACACCCAAGGCACGCAGGACCCTTCTGACGACACCTGGGCGCAGTTCACGAAAGAAGGGACCGACGACAACGGTCTGTACCCATGGTCTGGCCTGGGGAGTGACAACATAACGAGTCTGGCCATCAATGGTAATGACGTTTGGTTCGGCACTCAGTCGGTGAAGGGTGAGTGGACGGGCATCGGTTGGGTCTGGCGTGATGGTGGGCTGAGTGTGTACGACGGAGAGCGGTGGACGAATCGAACGGTGGCTAGCACAGGTCGTCTCCGTTGGGACTCGATAACTGCCGTCGCATCGGGCTGCCAGAGTCAAATCTGGATCGGCGTGGGGCACCGGGGGGATAGCATCGGCCTGGGTATCGATGTACTCGATCCCCAGGGTGCGCCCCACAACACCGGTAACGACGTCTGGAGGTTGTTCGAGTATGATCGCATCGTGTCGAATCTCGTCACCGGGATCACCCCAGAGCGCACTCGCAATCGGGTGTGGGTGGCGGGCACGTCATTTCAGACCGAGTTCGGTCCACGCGGCGGTGGTGTTAGCGTCTACGATTGTGGTAGCAAGCTATGGACCAATTACAGGATCGCCCACGGAATTGAGTCCTATACGGACGGTACCACGACGGGTGAGGTGCAGAGCGTTGCAGCGGGACCCGGCAGCAAAGTATGGGCTGGGACGTGGGGCACCAATGAAATGACCCGCACGGACCTCATCGCCAACTGGCCACGCGTGCCGGCGGTGATCAACTGGTTTCAGGATAACAACTGGCAGCATCAAGTATTCGATGGAGACGGCTGGGTCTCCTCCATCGCAGTGGACCAGAACGACGTGACGTGGATTGGAACGTCTCGGGGTGGCCTGGACATAGACCTGAACGGCCAGGAAGACGACGATTACGCTGGGCGGTCCGTCGGCGGTCTCCATTTGACTAACGGCACGGAGTGGGTCAACCGGACACCAGACAACTCACGCCTGGTGGCCGACGACATCGAAGCCATTGCCGTAGCACCGGATGGTGACGTCTGGATCGGCACGAATGGTTGGGGGCTGATGCGGTTCCATCCCGGCGAGCCGATGACGCCGACGTCAACCAAGACCAGCACGCCGGCCCCACCCAGCGCCACGCCGACGAGCACAGCTACGCCGACATTGACCGGCACCGAAACTCCCACGCCGACGGTCACGCACGGCATTACGCCCACGCCCACCCAGACCCGCGCAGTGACGTCGACGCCGACCGCCACTCAAGCGCTTACCGCAACCCCGACGTCCACGGCCACGCAGACTACTACCGAAACACCGACGCCCACGGCCAGCGCCACATTGACAGCCACTGCAACCGCTTCCCCTCAGAGACCCACCGAGCGCCATATCCATCTGCCAATGGTGGCTCGCAACTGGCAGCATCGACCAACACCGGCGCCGACGGCTACGCCCACAAGCACGCCGGCCGGTACAGAGCAGCAGTTCACATGTAGTGACTGGTGTGAGCCCGGAGCGGAGGCCGGCACTCGGCGCCAGGTCGTGACTGCAAGCAGACCAGTGGAGGATTGGCGGGCATTCGTGAACGGAATACCCCTGAGGGGAGTAGTGATAGAGAAAACGGCTACACAAGCGGTCCTCGATGCTCCTGAAAGCGTCCACATACGGATTGAGGCTCTCTACCAGGGTGAGTGGCTCGTGGCCTGTGACTCAGTGGTTGAGTGCCCGAGTCCGTGAAGCGGGTTTTTCCACCTGGCACGCTGGGTAACTGTGCAGCGAAGCTTCGCCCTTCTCCAGCTACGCCGTCCCGACCATCACAAGCGCCATCTGCGGGCGGTGGACCGGGCGCGACCGCAGCCGCCGGAGGTCCTGACCCCACACCCACCGCGGTCCGCTCCCGATCTCGACCGGCACCTGCTACCAGCCGGCCCCCTGCCCCTGCCCGGCCAAGACGGCCGGTAAAGCGGGCTGTGATTGCGCCGAGAACGTCTGTGCCCAGGTCTGCCCCCTGTCGGGTATGCCCCCGACTGGGGCGTTTCACTCTGCCTGCACATCGCCGCAGCCATCCCTCGAACCCGTCCTCCGCCACACACGGCGGCCTTACAACAGCTAGCCGGCTCCCTCGATGACGCCCGGCAGCCCCGTTAGCCGCCATTGGCCACTCTCTGGCAGAACCGCTGCGCACTTGGCGGCCCCAAACTCGCCCTCCAAGGCCCTCCAACCCCACCCTTTTTGCGCTCACCCCCTATCCGTGGGCGGCCACCTCACTCATACCCCTACCCCTCGCCCCCGCACACCCAGAACCGCTGCGCAAGCCCATCACGCATCACGTCCATTGACAGCATGTAGCGCGTGGTGTAGAATTCATCGTGCTCTGTGGCTGGACGAACTTCCCCTCAACATGAAAGGAGAGAACATGGATCTTGGACTCCAGGACAAAGTTGCCATGGTCGCTGCATCGAGCAAAGGCCTGGGTAAGGCTGTCGCCATGGGACTGGCGCGGGAAGGCGCGAAGGTCTCTATCTGTGCGCGCACCGAAGAGCAACTTAACGCGACGGCTGACGAGATTCGTGAGGCTACGGGCAGTCCCGTCTTGGCTATGCCCACAGACGTGACCAAGCGCGACGAAATTGATCGCTGGATGGAGCGTACCGTCGCCGAGCTCGGACCGCCATTGATCGCGGTCTCCAACGCCGGCGGCCCCCCGCCCGGCAACTTCTTCGACCTGCACGAGGAGCAATGGCGGGCGGCTTTCGACTTGATGCTGATGAGTGCGGTACATCTGGCATACAAAACTTTGCCGTATATGCGCGAGGCCGGCTGGGGCCGCATCATCACCATCACCTCGATCTCGGTGAAGATGCCCCTGGACAACCTGATGCTATCCAACGCCATTCGCATGGCGGTGATCGGCCTGACCAAGAGCCTGTCCAACGAGTTGGCCGGCGAGGGAATCACGGTCAACTCCGTGCTCCCAGGCTGGACGCTGACGGAGCGCGTCGAACAGTTGCTGAATGCTCGAGCCGATCGAGAAGGTATCAGCGTGGAGGAGGCCGCTGCCGGCATCACCCAGAACATCCCCGCCGGCCGCATGGGTCGCCCTCAGGAATTTGGAGATGTCGTAACGTTCCTGGCCTCAGAGCGTGCCGGCTACATCAACGGGGCCGCGCTTCAGATCGATGGCGGCTACTACAAGGCTGTGTATTAACAGTCAAGGCAAGGTGTTCTATGAGTACAGTGACGCTTTCAAAGACAACTTATCAGTGGTTGCAGCGCAAGGCCCAGGAGAGTGCTCGGACGCCTGATCAAGTGGCTGACGAGCTACTGCGCCAGAAACTTGCACCGGAGCACGCTTATATTGAGGTCGTCGACAAGATCGCTGGCCCACAGGCCATGATCAAGGGTACACGTATTCCGGTAAGTATTATTATCGGCTACTTGCGTATGGGGGAGACACCAGAGTCGTTGGTGGAGAATATTCTGCCTCATCTTACGCTTGCGCAGGTCTACGACGTGCTGAGTTATTATCACGATCACCAAGACGAAATTGAGCGAGAGATGACTGAGAACACGGAAGAGTATGGGCGGGCCTATTTGCGCGAACACCTGGGCGAGGAAGGGTATCTGCGTGTAACCGGACAAGTTAAATGACGGACAAGCCGATCAAACTCTTGCTCGACGAACATGTCTGGGAGGGGTTGACCGAGGCACTCACGGAGCGGGGCTATGACGTCGTCCACATCACCCACACAGAGCAACGGGGTATAGATGATGAACCATTGTTAGCCTTTGCAACTGCCGAGGGGCGTGCTGTACTCACCTACAACGTGCGCCACTTTGTGCCGCTGGTCAAACTTTGGTACGAGACCGGTCGGGAGCATGCGGGGGTAGTTTTATCAATCCAATTACCGCCGGGTGAACTGCTGAGACAGGTGGAAAGGCTTCTGACTACGCTTTCGGCTGAGGAGTTGAGGAATACAGCTCGCTGGTTGCAAGAGTTCAGGACCAATTCATAAGGCGACCGGATTGGAGGTCTTTTGGAGAACCTAGATACGATTGCGGAGCAAGTTCTGGAGCGGTTGGAAGCGAAGAATGCGGCCCGAGAGGAGGTGCTGCGGCTCAGCCGGCAACTGATCCAGCACGCTTCGCGGGCGATTCGGGCGGCCCATCGCTGCGAGTGGGAGGGGGCTGAGAGTATCCTGAGGGATGCCGGCCAGATTGCACAGAATATGCGTACAGTGGCGGCCGATCATCCCGATATCCTGTTCGCCGGCTATGCTCAGGATGCGCTGAAGGAGTTGGCAGAAGCCCACATCACGCGGGCGCTGATGTACGATGAACTCCTGCCTATGCCAGAGGAGTTGCAGGTAGAGGATGCGGCGTGGCTCAATGGTCTGGGGGAGGCCGTGGGTGAGATGCGCCGGCATGCCCTCGACCTCATCCGTCGCGGAAACATTGACGAGGCTGAGCGCATCCTGGATGCCATGCAGGACGTACATGCGGTTCTAAGCACGATTGATTTCCCAGCCGCCATTACAGGCAACCTGCGACGAACCAACGATATGGTTCGCGGCGTCACGGAGCGCACCCGGGGTGATCTGACCACGGCAGTACGGCAAGAGGAGATGAAACAAGCGCTGCGTGAGTTTGAGGAGAACATCAGCCGCTTTCAGTCATGAAGTACCTGATCGACGGGCACAACCTCATTGCCCGGCTGCCGGACATCTCGTTGGCCGATCCTCACGATGAGGCCAAGTTGATTCGGTTGCTGGCCCGTTGGCGGTGGCGGCACAACAGCCCACCCGTCACGGTGGTGTTCGACCCCGGCGATTTCGCCGTGCATGGCCGGCGGCGAATGCAACGATCGGGAATCAGCGTTCGCTATGCCCCATACAGCTCCGATGCTGACACAGTACTTATACGCCTCATCGAAAGGCATCGGCAGCCGGCACAGCTAACGGTTGTGAGCTCAGACCGGGAGATTCAGTCGATGGCGCGGCGGGTGGGAGCTCAAACGATATCGGCGGAGGAGTTTGCGATGGAGCTTACTGCACACGCAGAGCCCCAGGAGGAGAAGATCCCAGGAGACGAGCCGCTTTCACCCGAAGAAGTCGAGGCATGGTTGGAGATATTTCAAGATTGCGACGATAGACCTGAAGACAGGTAATCGGTAAGCAGTGATCAGTTACCAGTAGTCAG
>JBHIAO010000121.1:0-13203 GCA_046758565.1 Anaerolineae bacterium | reverse complement strand
CCGTAGGGGTAAAAGCGACTGGCCTGGACCTGGCCCTCAGGGCCGATGGGCCGCTCCAGCCAGTAGTGGTCCTGGGGAGGCCCTGGCGTAAGCGTCAGCGTCGCTGTCGGCGTGGGCGTCGGCGTTGAGGTAGGCGTTGACGTCAGCGTCGGCGTCGGTGTCAATGTGGGACTGGCTGTCGGGCTGGGCGTCGGCGTTGCCGTGGACGTGGGCGTAGGTGTGGACGTGGGTGTTGAGGTAGGGGTACTGGTGGAGGTTGGCGTCGGCGTTGGGGTAGGCGTTGTCGTGAGTGTCGGTGTGGACGTAGGAGGTGCTGGTGTAAGCGTAAGCGTCAGCGTCGCCGTTGGCGTTGGGGTGGAAGTTCCCAGGACGGCGGGCTGAGCAGAGGGGTGCCACCAAAATGCGACGGCTGAGATGACCAGGGCCAGGGCTAGGGCGCCGGCTATTAAGACTTGTGGACCGTTCTCGGTCTTGGGCAAAGTGCTTACCCCTGCTGAATGAGATCAGCCAGACGGTTCTCCAGAATCTGTTGGGATGAGAGGCCGTCCAGTTGCAGGTAGAATTTTGCGGCCTCCACCAGTGCCTCGTTGGGTATCAGGCCAATGAGCTCACTTTCTACCACGGCCACGCCATAGCGTTCCGCCTCGCGGCGGATCATCTCCACCACGCGGTGGACGGGCGTCTGGCGATAGTCGGTCAGGTTCATCGAGACCTGGGCCTGGCCTTTAACCAAGAGGCCCAGGGCCTTGACGTAGCGCAGGCCGCCGGAGGAGTGGCGCACGGCGCGGGCGATGGCCTTGGCCACCTCCACGTCATCGGTGCCCAAATAGACGTTGAAGGCGATGAGCGGTGGCCGGGCCCCGATGGCTGTGGCTCCCGCCTTGCCCAGTTGCCGAGGGCCGAAGTCGGGCGCCCGTTCGGGCCTGGTTGCGATCTCCGCTTTGATCTCCTCATATTCACCCCGCCGCACGTTTTCCAGATTCCGCCTCTCAGGACGGGTGGCTGCTTCTTCATAGAGATAAACGGGAATGTCCAGATCTCGACCCACCCGCTCCCCCAACCGTCGGGCTATGGCCACGCAATCCTCCATGGTCACGCCCTTGATGGGCACGAAGGGCACCACGTCGGCCGCTCCCAGGCGGGGATGCTCGCCCCGATGCAGATTCATGTCAATGAGCTCTGCTGCTTTCTCGATGCCCCGGAAGGCGGCCTGCTCGACAGACTCTAGTTCTCCCACAAAGGTCACGACGGTGCGGTTGTGGTCGGCATCGGACTGAACGTCTAGCACGTGGACGTCGCGCACAGCGGCTATGGCTTCCGCGATCTGGTCAATGACCTCCTTCCGCCGCCCCTCGCTGAAATTAGGCACGCACTCCACGATCTCTCTCATCGTACCTCCTCCTCACTTTTGACGATGATGCCCTCTCGCTTCAAGAGAGCAGCAGTCACGCCGTCCCCTTCCACCAGGCGGCCGCTGAAGCTCCCGTCGTAGATCTGGCCCACGCCGCAGGAAGGGCTGCGGGCCTTCAGGATGGCTTCTTTGATGTCCCAGCGCTGGGCGATGCGCAATGCCTTTCGTGCCCCCGCTAAAAACTCGACGGTGACATCTTTACCCTCAATGTTCACCACCCCGGCCCGTCCCTCCAGGACATCGTCCCCGTCGCCGCCTTGGATCTCCGCCGGCGGACGAGGTGTGGGAAGCCCGCCCACCACCTCTGGGCAGAGGGATAAGACGTCGCCTTGTACGGCCAAGGCCTGGAGCTGGTCATGGGGGCAACTGCCGCCGTCGTACTGACAGGGGATGCCCACCAGGCAGGCACTCACCAGGAGGAGGAAGCCTGCTCTCTCCAGGCTAACCGAATCGGATTTCACGTTTCTCTCTCACATTAAGAGCCCTCAGCTTCAAGAGCGGAGGGCCTTTTCCGCTGATAAGTATTGTAAAGAAGGATGGCGATTGAAATCGCACCTGTGAGGGCACTCCGTGCCGGGCGACCACCTACGTGGTCGCGGAAATCGTCCACGCAGGTGGACGACCGGCGCATTCGCGCCCTCTAGAAGCGGTTTCAACCGCTGTTCTTGCGGGTCGCGGGGCTACTCTTTACAACTCGTCCGTATCCAAGATGATGGTCACCGGCCCGTCGTTGTGAATCTCGACCAGCATGTGGGCTCTAAACACGCCCGTTTCGACTCTGGCGATGCCGGCTTCTCGGAGCTTGTCAACGAAATGCTCAATCAGCGGCTCCGCTACCTCCGGAGGAGCAGCCTCGGTGAAGCTGGGCCGCCGCCCTCGTCTGCAATCGGCGTAGAGCGTAAACTGGGGAACGACCAGGATGCCCGCGCCGACGTCGAGGGCCGAGAGATTCATCTTGCCGGCGTCGTCCTCGAAAATGCGTAGATGGGCTGTTTTATGGGCCAGCTTTTGGGCTTCCGCTTCGGTGTCCCCGTGGGTCGCGCCGATGAGAACCACCAAACCGGTATCCACAGCCCCCGTGGTTTCACCGTCCACCGAGACAGCACCTCGCTTAACCCGCTGTACGATCGCACGCATCTTTTTCCCTCAGGCTAATCTACAGTGATCAAGTCCTTGAGCTTCTGGAAGGTGGCCTCCCCGATGCCGGGAACCTTTTGGATCTCCTCAATGCTGCCATAAGGGCGATTCTCGATTATCCCTTGAGCCTTGGAAGGACCGATGCCTGGCAAGGTCTCGATTTCGGATTGGCTGGCGGTGTTGATGTTGATCTTGCCCCCTGCTTTGCCGCTGGTTGTAACTGACGGCTGGGTTGGTGGGCTTACTGGTGGACTATCCTCGCCCTGCTGGGGCACATAGATGTGCTGGCCATCTGCCACGGACAGCGCCAGATTGATGCGGTCCAGGTCGGCCTCACTGGTGGTGCCGCCAGCGGCCTCGATGGCGTCCTTGACGATGCTTCCGGCGGGGAGCTCATAAACGTCGGGGGTATTCACCGCCCCGCTGACGTAGACCTGCAGCGGGCGAGGGGTGGGAGTGGGCAGAGGGGTAGCTGTAGGTGGGGGCGCAGTTATGGTGAGCCCTGGTTGTTGTGGGGGGCGACGCAAGAAGACGATCACCCCGCCCAGGATGATCACATTGATTACGGTGATCAGGATATAACCTCGGTATCTCTCCAGCCAGTTGCTCATCTCCTCCTCCCAGGAGGTAAAGGATTATCGTGCAGGGAACACTTCACTAGCACCTTCGACCCGTCCCAATTATACTGCAAAGCACCCAGGAGGGCAAGGGTGCTTCTCTGCCTTCTTGCGCCATGTCGGCGAGCGGCCTGGCGGCGTCGTTCTCGAAGACTATTTTAGCACAATTTGGCCCAGCAGGGAAAAGACGTAAGTTTTGCTTTTGCCAGGCCAGCCTGAGTTGAAACCATGCGACAGAATCAGAGCGGTGTCCTGAGCCCTTCGACAAGCCTGTCCTGAGCGAAGCCGAAGGGCTCAGGACGGCGCCTGCCGAAGGGATGACTTATTCCTGGCGATTGCGGTAATCAGTCTGCTGGCCGTGCTGGGTTTGCAGGCAGGCCCTTCCGCCATGGCCCCGACCCCCATTAGATTAAATGGGCATTTTATGGTATCATTAGGCTATCCGTGGGAACTCGGTCGAGTCGCCTTGAATAATGCCCGCATGATCGCCTCACTTCTGTATCGGTGGGCCCTGGTCACCAACTGGGAGGTAGAAAAATGGCTGGAGAGCTAAAGCGAGCATGTTTTCACAAGAGGCTTCTTTTGTTTGTCCATAAACCTGAAAGGAGGTCGTCGCCATGTCCACTTTGACTGTTTGTTTATTTGGAAAGCTTCACGTGCAGTGCGGGGAGCAAGTGCTGGCCGACCTTGGCGCACGCAAGGTGCAGGAGCTGTTCGCTTATCTCCTGCTCCATCGCAAGCAGCGCCATTCCCGCGAAGTGCTGGCCAGTTTGCTGTGGGGCGACAGCACAACCGCGCAATCCAGAAAGTACCTTCGGAATGCCCTCTGGCGGTTGCGCAGCGTGCTGGATTCAGGGATTGGGGCCGGGAATGGCGACGTGCTGCTGGTCGAGCCCGGCTGGGTTAGCCTCAACCCTGACGCCGACCTGTGGCTCGATGTGGCAACGTTTGAACAGGTATTTGCCCGCGTCCAGGGCGTGCCAGGTCGGGCGCTTGATACCCTGCGAGTCCAAGCCCTGCGCAAGGCGCTGGATTCGTACCGGGGAGATCTGCTGGAGGGCTGGTTCCAGGATTGGTGCCTGTACGAGCGAGAGCGGCTTCAGAACATGTACCTGGCCATCCTGGACAAGCTCATGGACCACTGCGAAGCCCGGGGTGAATACGAAGCCGGGCTGGCCCACGGGGCTCGTATCCTGTCCTACGACAAGGCCCGGGAGCGTACTCACCGCCGGCTGATGCGCCTGTATTACCTGGCCGGCGACCGCACAGCCGCGCTGCGCCAGTACGACCGCTGTGTCGAAGCCCTACGCCGGGAGCTGGCAGTGAGACCTGCTGCACGCACGATCACGCTCTACGAGCAAATTCGGGAGGAGCGGTTCGCTGTCACGCCCGTACCGGCAACCTCTCCGTGGTGTGAGGCGCTCGATCACCTGAGCCAACTCCAGACGACGCTGGCCGAAGTCCAGTGCCAGCTTCAGCACATCGTTCGCGCCGTGGAGCTAGCCCAGAAAGGCCAGCACTGATCCGCTCGCCCGCAAGATGGGGCACCAGTAAGCCGGCGACCGCCCAAATAGACGTAGCAACAGACATTCAGAGACGCTCCGACAGACACGGCTTTGCTATACTATAGCTGCAATGTGATCGTGGCTGGTGTGGGGTCGGCGCGTTGCACCTGCGTCTGACTCTGCCCCCCACTATCGCTCATACGTCTGGATTGCGAGATTGTCCTGCCCCTGGATCAAACCCAAATATAGAAGATGATATGGACCTGCTTGAGTCCAATACCCATTCGTTCATCGTTAAGATCTGGCTTGAAGAGACTGTCGAAGAAGCCGGCCAGGCCACGTGGCGTGGCCACATCACCCATGTACCCAGCGGCGACCGGCGCTATCTGAAGGACTTGGATGACATCTCGAACTTCGTCGTACCCTATCTGGATAGGATGGGCGTGAAGCTCGACATGCGCTGGCGGGTTAGGCAATGGCTGAAGCGGTGGAAGCTGTATTTGAAGGTACAGGGCTGATCGCCTGCGGGCCGTGTTTCGACGGTCTGCTGCCGGCGTTGTAGTGGCTGAACCAAAGACTAAAGATACCAAAAACAGAAAGGAGCCAAGTATGAAACGCAAAGGAATCGCCATTTTCGGACTGCTCATCGTCGTCAGCCTGATTGCTACGACGGCCCATGCCCAGGATCCCACACCCACGCCAACGTCCGGATTCGACCCGGCCCCTATAGCCGCCGGCCTTGCCACCCCAGCTTTTTGGGTAGCGCTGCTGGCAACTCTGGTCGCTGGGGCTGTGGGCGGCATAGTCTACGAGTTGCTCATCTTGCAGGGTAACCTCGAGCTGCCGCACAAGTTGACCAAAGATGAGGTTGCTGAGAAGCACCCCTACGCCATCGCCGAGTACATGTTCGACCTGGGTATCTGGGCACGGGTCATCATCGGTGCTCTGGCCGCTGTTGCTGCCTTGTTTGTCCTCTCACCCTCGACTGCTTTTGGCCTGTTGGCCACAGCGGTTATTGCTGGCTCGGCGGGCACTTCCGTCTTCCGCTCCATGCAGGACCGGCTCTCGGCAGCTATGGCCCAGAAGGATGCAGCCGATACCAGGGCCAAAGCCGCCAACCTGGGTGCCAAGGTGGACGAGTCAATGAAAGCTTTTGCCAATCTGAAGAGTAGACTGGTAGAGGCATCAATCAGCCCGGCAGGGGCAGGGGCTCTGACCTTCGTGGGACCGGGCGCTGCTCTGGATCTGGACGACTTGGACAAGGTAGAGCGGCTGTTGAGCGAGGCTAAAGGGATACACGAGGGGATTTGAAACGGCGCTACCCTCCCTGGGCCAGCCTCCAGGATGCCAGAGATTCCGGAATTGTTGAGTGAGCGGTGGGCTGACACCCTCACACCACATAATTTTGCAAGGAGGATAAACTATGGCTGAAAAGATCAATTGGACGCTGAATGTTCAGGTTGTCGGGGGGCCGAAGATGTCGGCATCCAAGACCATGACCGTTGATGCCTACGACAAGATCGAGGTGGTCATCTCCGACGGAGCGACCGACGAGGAGGTTCAGGTCCAGCCCGGGGGTTCAGGCCAGGTGCAATTCCTACTGATCAGCTCGGACCAGTACGGCGGCGATCTGACCTACAAAGTCAATGTAGGCACAGCCGACCCCATCAAGCTGGATGCACAGCAACTGCTCATGGGCGACGGCGCAGTAGGGTTGCTCGGCGCAGCGCCTGAGAAGCTGCTCTTCTCCAATGGGCTGGGCAACGATGCTTCTATCCAAATCCTTGTCGGCAGGATAGCGACGACAACCCCATAGGTCGGCCACCGCCACCCCGCGGTGGTGACAATTGAAAAAGGAGGATTCCCAATGCCTGTCATACCAACCTACCCAGGAGTCTATATCGAGGAGATTCCCAGCGGCGTGCGTACAATTACGGGGGTCGCCACCTCGATCACGGCGTTCATCGGCCGTGCTCTGAGGGGGGCCGTGGACGATCCGGTTCGCATTCAAAGTTTCGCCGATTTCGAACGTATCTTCGGCGGACTGTGGGTCCACAGCACGATGAGTTACGCGGTGCAACACTACTTCCTGAATGGCGGCATGGATGCCATCATCGTGCGTATCCACAACGATGCACAGAAGGCGACCCTGAGTTTGCCCGCCGGGAGTGAGACATTAACCTTGGAGGCCTCTAGTGAAGGAGCCTGGGGCAACAACCTGCGGGCCACGGTAGACTACGAAACCAAGGACAAAGACAAGCCCTCTCCCGATCCTAATCTCTTCAACCTCACGATCGAGGAGGTCAACCCAGCCACAAGCGAGATACGGGCGGCTGAGACATTTCGCAATGTTTCCAGAGACGCCGACGCCACCAGGTTCATCACTAAGGTGCTTGAGCAAGAGTCGGCCCTCGTTCGTGTTCAGGGAGATATCCCCACAACGCGTCCGGACGCTACTACCACCACTTCGAACAATGACGGTGATAATGGCGATCCGCTGACCTTCACCCAGTATGAGGGGAGCGAGACCAATAAGACCGGCATCTACGCCCTGGAGAAGGCCGATTTGTTCAACCTGCTGTGCATCCCGCCATTCACGCGCGATACCGACGCTGCCTCCACGACGCTGAGCAAGGCCCTGGCCTACTGTAAGAAGCGCCGCGCTATGCTGCTCGTGGATACACCATCCTCATGGAACACCAAGGATGCTGCCGTAACAGGTATTGCGACGTTCGGCCTGACGGACGAGAACGCGGCCATCTACTTCCCACGTGTGAAGATGGCCGATCCCCTCAAGGAAAACCGCCTGGAGGAGTTCGCCCCCTGCGGTGCCGTGGCCGGCATATTCGCCCGCACAGACGCTCAGCGTGGCGTTTGGAAGGCACCAGCCGGTTTGGATGCGACTGTTACGGGGGTGAGGGAGCTCTCCTACAAGCTGACCGACGGCGAGCATGGTCAGTTAAACCCCCTGGGTGTCAACTGCTTGCGCGCCTTTCCGGTGGTCGGGCATGTGGTCTGGGGAGCAAGAACCCTTGAAGGCGCCGACCGGCTGGCCTCGGAGTGGAAGTACATCCCCGTGCGCCGGCTGGCCCTATTCATTGAGGAGAGCCTCTACCGAGGCACCCAGTGGGTGGTCTTCGAGCCCAACGACGAGCCACTCTGGGCGCAGATCCGCCTCAACGTGGGCGCTTTCATGCACAACCTCTTCCGACAGGGGGCCTTCGCGGGCAAGACACCGCGTGAAGCCTACTTCGTTAAGTGCAACAAGGAAACCACCACCCAGAACGACATCAACCTGGGCATCGTCAACATCGTTGTCGGTTTCGCGCCCCTCAAGCCCGCTGAATTCGTGATCATCAAGATTCAGCAGATGGCCGGACAGATCGAGACGTAAGGAGTAACCAATGGCACAGTTCAGTGTGAATCCAGAACGCTTCGACCCCTATAAGAGCTTCAAATTCCGCGTCAAGTGGGATGGGCGCTACGTCGCCGGTGTGAGCAAGGTCGGGGCCCTGAAACGGACCACCGAGGTGGTGGATCATCGTGAGGGCGGCGACCCCAGCACAGTCCGTAGGTCACCAGGACAGACCAAGTACGAACCCATCACCTTAGAGCGCGGAGTGACCCACGACCCCGAGTTCGAGAAGTGGGCCAACAAGGTTTGGAACTACGGCTCCGGCCTGGGCGCGGAGGTATCGCTCAAGGACTTCCGCAAGGACCTCATCATCGAGGTCTACAATGAGGCCGGTCAGTTGGCTATCGCCTACAAGGTCTATCGTTGCTGGGTCTCCGAGTATCAGGCCATTCCTGAGCTCGACGCTAGCGCCAACGCGGTTGCGATTCAGACGCTCACGTTGCAGAACGAGGGCTGGGAGCGCGACTACGAAGTGGGTGAGCCCACGGAACCGAGCTTCACTGAACCGCCGGGGTAAACCATGCGTCCTCTGGCCGCACGTGACCTCCTCCAGGTCTGGGAACGGGGAGAGGGTCAGCATCCTGTAGATAGGGCTCTGACCCTCCTCGCTGCCGCCTGCCCGGAGAGGACATGGGAGGAATTGGCCGCGCTCAGTATTGGGCAGCGGGATGCGCTCCTCTTATCCCTTCGGGAACTCACCTTTGGGCCCCGGCTGGACGGCTTTGCCGAGTGCCCTCAGTGCCGCGAGCATCTGGAGTTCACCGTAAATGTAGCGGATCTATGCACTGCCGAGGCGATGGAACCCAGGGAACCGGAACCGACGCTCACGGTGGAAGAGTTCGAGGTGCGGTTCCGATTGCCCAACAGCCTGGACCTGGCGGCGGTGGCTCACTGCGATGATGTCACGGTGGTGCGCGATCTGCTGGTGCGACGCTGCGTGTTGCAGACTCGCCAGGGTGAAACGGAGGTCGCTGTGGAAAGCCTGCCGGAGACAGTGATCGCGGCGTTGGCGGCCCACATGACGGCGTGCGATCCCCTGTCCGAGGTGCAGCTTGACCTTCACTGTCCCGAGTGCGGTCATCGTTGGCCCATGATCCTGGACATCGTCTCGTTTTTCTGGGCGGAGATCGCCGTCCAGGCGAAACGCTTGCTGCGCGAAGTCCACACTTTGGCTCGGGCCTACGGCTGGCGGGAGGCGGATATTCTGGCCATGAGCGCCCGGCGGCGACAACTTTACCTGGAAATGGTGACCTGATGACGGACTTTCTCACCCGACTGGCTGAACGGGCCCTCGGTGTGGCTTCAGTGGTCCAACCGCTCATTGTTTCGCGGTTTGCCCCCGGACCGGCCCTCGTTGGCGAGGCCCCACCGGGTTTAGAACAAGAGGAGGCGGTGGAAAGCGCTGGGGAGGGGACGCAGGAGCGGGAAACCCTGAAGGATGTCTCCCCACCGGCTTCACCACCTCCCATCTTGGTGTCAGAAGGGGCCCCGCCTTCAGTCATGCCGAATCCACCGCAGCGCGAAACACCGGATATCGGACCTCCGCTGAGGCGCCATATCGAGCCCAATATAGACGAGTCGGAGAGCACCTCGTCCTTGGTCGCGCCGACACCGTATCGTGCAGTACCGGACACCGCATCTCCAACAGATCACCGTGTCGAGCCAGATGTGGAAGAGGAAGACCAGGGCCCGGCCCTTCCCGTATTGCAAGGTGTCCCTTCGGTGGTGACGCCGACTGTGTCGCAGCGTCCCACGCCCGAAACCAGATCAGCCTCAAGCCGTCGGGCTGAGTCAGGCCCAATGGAGCCGGCCGAAGCCAGGCCCTCCCAGAGAAGGGTTGGTCCGCAAGCTCTGGAGACCTCCATGCCTATTCCACGCCCGGTTGGTTCTGAGGGCTCACCGGTGGGGGAGCGCTCAATGGGAGGCTTCCCGACACGGTTGGAACCTCCGGTGGAAGAGGAGGATGGTCCGAGCCCACCGCCCGAACCTTCACCAGGAATACCCAAGGACGTGTCAGGGTCTCAGAGAACCTCCAAACCATCCCGCCCTGAGCGGCGTCAGGTTCCAGAGGCGCCGCCCAGCACCACCTATCCCCAGAGGTCCTTGGTGCCGAGGGTGCTTCGCCCGAACATCGCCGCCCGTCGGGAACCGGCAAGGTCGAGACCAGACGAACAGGGAGTGGCTCTCCCGGAGCTGCCGTCCTCACCGCCCACCGTTCGGGTGACCATCGGTCGCGTCGAGGTACGAGCCATCCTGCCGCCGACGTCACCCCCACCACGCATCCCACCCGCCCGGCGCGGCCCGGCCCTTTCCCTGGATGACTACCTCAAGCAGCGCAATGAGGGATAGTGATGAGTAACTTTCTGGCCATCGCCACGGTAACTGCCACCCTCAGCCAACTCTTGCAGACGGCTGCAAACGAGGCCGTGCCTGGAGCGACCGTGACCACGGTGCGGCCCGAAAGCATGGATAACGGCACGCCCGGTCCCGGGATCAATATTTACCTCTATCAAGTCATCCCGAATGCCGCCTGGCGCAACGCCGACCTGCCCACCCGGCGGGCCGATGGAACGCTGGTACAGCGCCCACAGGCTGCCTTAGACCTTCATTACCTCTTGACCTTCTATGGAAATGAGACCGAACTGGAGCCTCAACGTCTGCTGGGCAGCGGTGTCAGCGTTCTCCATGCCCAGCCGGTGCTCACGCGGGAGATGATCCGTGCGGCGATCAGTGCGGTCACCGGTGGGGACAGCGACCACTATCTGGCCGACTCCGACTTGGCCGAACAGGTGGAAACGATCAAGTTTGTGCCACTGCGGCTCAACCTGGAAGAACTCTCCAAGCTCTGGGCCGTCTTTTTCCAGACCCCGTATGCTTTATCGGTAACCTACCAGGCCTCGGTGGTGCTCATCGAAGCGGAGGGTGCACCCCAAAGAGCACTGCCCGTGCGCGAACCCCTGGTCTACGGCGTGCCCTTCCGTCAACCGGTTATTGAACAGGTCCTGTCGCAAGCAGGGGCAGATCAGCCCATCGTCGCCGACGGCACGTTGGTCATCCGTGGCCAGCGGCTGCGGGGCGACGTTACGCAGGTGCGGATTGGTGAGGTTGAGGTGACGCCGGCATCCGAGGATGTGAGCGACACGCAGATCAGCCTGCCCCTTTCGTCGCCGCCCTTCCCCGTCGGCTCGCTGCGGGCTGGTGTGCGGGGTGTGCAGGTTGTGCATCCGATGATGATGGGCGAACCACTCACGCTGCATCGCGGCGTCGAATCCAATGTGGCCGCCTTCGTATTGCGCCCGACCATCACAGACGTCGAGGCATCGGACTCAACAGAAGTGACCGTGACGCTCAACCCGAAGGTCGGCAGAACCCAGCGTGTGGTTTTGCTGCTGAACGAACGGACGAGCGATTCGCCAGCGGCCTACTCCTTCGTCGCTCCGCCGCGCGAAGCCGACGCCGACTCGATCACCATTCCCATTGGCAGCGTGAAGGCAGCGGAGTATCTTGTGCGCGTGCAGGTAGATGGAGCGGAGAGCCCACTGACCGTGGATACAGATCCGAGCAGCCCGACCTTCAATCAGTATATCGGCCCGAAGGTGACGATCCCATGAGTGCCACAGCAGCGATCAACTGGCACGACGCCAATCAGCGCTACATAATGGCGGCGCTGGCCGAGGTGCGACGGGCGCTGGAGCAACACGCACCACGGTCTCAGGACGTGCCCAATGCCGGCGCGCCCGACGGAGCAGCGCAACAGGCCCTGCGGGAGGCGGCCGCCGCCATGCCCGCTCCGCCGACTCTGGAGACCCTCAGCGAGATGTTCGGCCTGTCGCCTTTTGAGCGCAGGGTACTGCTGCTGTGCGCCGGAATGGAACTCGATAGCTCCTTCGCGTTGCTGTGTGCGGCTGCCCAGGGGGATCCGCGGCGCACCAATCCCACCTTCAGCCTCGCGCTGGCGGCCTTGCCGGAGGCGCACTGGAGTGCCCTCTCCCCTGCGGCCCCCTTGCGCTACTGGCGTCTCATTGAGGTGGGAACCAGCGATGGTCTCACCCAGAGCCTGCTGCGGATAGACGAGCGGGTGTTGCATTACCTCACCGGCGTTCAGCACATGGACGAGCGGCTGGTAGGCTTCGTCGAGTCTGTGCAGGGTACGGATGGTCTGGTGCCGTCCCACCGCGCGCTGGCCGAACGGCTCGCCGCGACGTGGTCCCAGGCAGCGGGTAACGGGCCCTTGCCCATCGTGCAACTCTGCGGCAACGAGGGGGCCAGCCAGCGGGCCATCGCCGCGGCCGCCTGTGCCATGTTGGGCCTCGATCTACACGTGATGTCGGCACAGGTGATCCCGCTCGACCCCCGCGAGCTGGAGGCCCTGATGCGGCTGTGGGGGCGAGAAGCGGCTCTGAGCGCGAGCGCGCTGCTCGTGGACTGCGGAGAGATGGACACCAACGATGCGGCCCGCGAGAGCGCCATCACCCGGCTGATCGAGGGCACGCGTGGCGCCCTCATCGTGGTCGGTCGCGAGCGGCGGTCTAGCCCACATCGTCCCGTGGTCACCCTGGAGGTAGGCAAACCCACGATCGGCGAGCAATGGGCCCTGTGGGAGAGCGGACTGGGCGAGGCAGCCTCCAGCCTGGATGGGCGAGTGGAGGCCCTGGTCTCGCAGTTCAGCCTGAGCGTCCCGACCATTCACGCCATCTGTGCCGAGGCGTTGGGACGCGTGGCGACTGGCGATGGACACTCTAGGGAATCTCCCACTGACCTCGGCACCGTGTTATGGGACGTCTGCCGGGTGCAGGCGCGCCCGCGTCTTGACGACCTGGCTCAGCGCATCAAGCCCGTCGCCACGTGGGACGACCTGGTGTTGCCTGAGGCCCAACTGCGGATCCTGCGGGAGATCGCGGTGCACGTGCGGCAGCGCATGAAGGTCTATGAGACCTGGGGGTTTGCGGCCAAGAGTTCGCGGGGACTGGGCATCAGCGCGCTGTTCGCGGGAGCCAGCGGCACGGGCAAGACCATGGCGGCGGAGGTGCTGGCCAACGAACTGCAGTTGGACCTTTATTGCATAGACCTGAGCCAGGTGGTGAGCAAGTACATCGGCGAGACGGAGAAGAACCTGCG
>JBHIAO010000120.1:0-13208 GCA_046758565.1 Anaerolineae bacterium | reverse complement strand
GTTTTGCTGTCAGGACTGATGGCTATGGAAGAAACACCGTGTTTGTGACCGATGAGAACGTGAGGTTCGGCTTCGAGGTTGCTCAGATCCCATACTCGAATCGTACTCGTGAACCTGCCGCCGGAGGCAAGAATCCTGGCGTCGGGGCTGAAAGTAAGAATCTCGCCACCGGGACTAAAGCCGTAGGCTACGGAAGCGTCTGGTTCACTTAGTACGCGTGGCGGAGTCCCAGGGGCGTTTAAATCCCACAGCAGAACGGTGTTGTCAGGACTGATAGAGGCTAAGGTCTTACCGTCGGGACTGAAGGTCAATGACAATATAGGCAAATCGTGCCCCCGAAGAATTGTGTTGTAGTCGGAATCACCTAAAATGGCGCGTAACGAACTGTCTATAAGGGCATGAGCGTTCCCACCAGCGTGACGGTTCAAATAGTGGGATTCAAGGGTCACCAAGGTCGCCAGTTCGTAATCATTGGTGAAGTCTAACAAGCGGGGAGCCATAGCAGCAAGTGATTGGGCTAGGACAACACGACTCTGAGCTTCTATCTGTTGACGACTCTTATTGGCCCGCGACCACCCAACTCCGGCCACAACAGCCATAGCCAGAAAGATTGCAGACAAAACTATCATCGCACGGATACGTCTTTTTCGCGATCGCTCCCGTGCTGCATCTTCCCGTATGCGCAGATCCGTGCTCTTTTGGACATAGGCTTTCTCTTTCTGGTTCAGTTCTTCAGGTCGCTCGGCTAACCATCGCTCTGCCTCGGCCAAAAGAGCCCCAAGCAATAGGGCACCATCGTCATACTTCTTCTCCTCCCACTCCTGTAACCGCTCATCCAACCGCTGTCGCCACAGGTAGAACTCCCGTTGCTCCGCCGTCCAGTGCTTCAAGCGGCTCCACTGCTGCAAGAGCGCATCGTGGATGATCTCCACCATCTCGGCGCCTGGATCCCCGCCCGTGACCAGCAGCCGGGCGTTCGCCAGTCGTTGCACCAGTCGGTGCAGTAGTTCCCGTTCTTCTGGCCGGGTCACCAACTCTGAAAGCGGCTGCCGTTGTCGAGTATCGGCCACCTCCCCCTCACCGTAGCGCACCAGCCGGGTAAAGACTCGCCGCGCCAGCGGCCGTTCCTCTGGAGCCAGTTCAGTGTAGGCGTCCTCAGCCCACTGGCCGATAGCCCCCGCCACCCGCCCTGCTGCTTGATAGGCCGTGTGGGTCAGCGTGCCGTCCTCTCGCTTCTCCCACAGTTGAGTCAGTGCTGATTCCAGCAGCGGTAGGGGATGGCCTACCTCGCCCGCTTCCTCCACGATGGTCTCGACCAGCCCCGGCTCAAAGCGCAGGCCCAACCTTGTGGCCGGTTCCTCCACGGCGGCCCGCAGTTCCTCTGGCCCCATCGGCGGCACGTTGACCTGACCTATCTTGAGCCAATCCACCAGCGGGCGATACCGCAGCAGGTGGCCGTAAAAGTCGGCACGCAAGGTCAGAACGACCGTGACGGCCAGGTTGCTCTCCAGTAGGGCCGCTAGTTGGCGCAGAAACTGCTCCTGTACTGGTTGGGGGCAGAGGGTGAAGAGCTCCTCGAACTGATCGGCAAAAAGCACCAACCGCTTCACCTGCGGATGAGCCTCCAGGAAGGCGCGAATGGCGGCCGGCAAGTCGCCCTTCTGGGATACATCCAGTCCGGCGGTGGTCAGGGCTGCGAAGGGGTCGGCTCCGTGACGGAATGAGAGCAGATGCCAATCCGCGCTGCCCGGAACCTCCCCGCGACGCAGGGCGGGAAAGAGACCAGCCTGCACGACCGACGACTTGCCGCTGCCCGAAGGGCCGACGACCGCCAGGAAGCGGGGGTTGCCTCGCAAGTGGTCCACCAGGTCGGCCACCAGCTTCTCGCGACCAAAGAAGAACTCGGCGTGGTCTGCGGTGAAGGCGGCCAGACCCTGGTAAGGACAGAGGTCGGAGAGTTGCAACACAGGGCACACTGCCCGCAGGGTCTCGGTGGGGGTGATGAAGGCGGTCTCGGGTAGCCGCCCGTACGGGTCGGGCACGGTGATGGCGGTGACCATTCCCACCACGCGGCGGGTGGCGGTGTCGAGCACCGGCGCGCCGCTAAAGCCGGGGGTGACCTCAGTGCTGCGCAGTTGCAGGACGGGGAAGCCCTTCTCCGTGGTGCGGCCGACGACCTCGCACTTGCCCGCCATCCCCTCCACGGGCTTGGCGTCGGGGAAGCCGAAGGTGGTGAGGGCGTGTCCCTCCACACCGGCGGAACTTCCCAGTGGCAGGGACGTCACTCCTTCTTGCAATGGTCCATCCAGGCGCAGAATGGCGACGTCCTCGGCATCGGGGGCGCGCCACCAATCCGGTTCTACCTGGGCCTTGCGCTCCTCACCAGTGGCGTGGAAGGCAACACGCACCGTGCCACCTGGCCCAGCCTCAGCGTACTGTACAACGTGAGAGCAGGTGGCAATCAGCCCCTCGTCGCTGACGACGAAGCCAGTGCCGGCCGTCGTGCCGGCCGGCTTGAGGATGCGGACGATGCCGGCGGTCAGATCAACGCTCATCCTACCCCTGCTTGGCCTCTTCGGACTCGTGCTTCCAGGTCAGGGTGACGGTGTAGGTCGACTCGCCGCTCGCTTTGGCGATGGCAGAGTAGCCGGCCTCGCCGGCCGCTTTCACTCCGAAGGTGATCTCGGCCTCGGCCGGCGGGTCGGAGATCGTCTGCATCGTCCGGATAAAAGCCTCGGCATTGCGACGGACTGTCTCCATCATCGTGGCTTCGAAGGTGTCCTGGACCTTGATGATGCCCTCCTGCACCTTCTCTCCCAGGCCGGCTTTGACCAACCCTTGGGCCTGCTCTTCACTCTCCACTTCCACGAGGATTGTGCCGCCATCAGCGGTTGGGAACTCGATGTACTGTGTCATGGCTCTTTCTCCTCAGGTCTTGATCTGTCGATCCCCTTCGAGCAGAAGGAATGAGGGAATAAACGGGGAATTCCCCGGTTTATTCCCCGTTTTCCTCTGTTTGCGGCAGGCGGTAGTACGCACCACGTCCGGCCCCGGCTAGTTCCAGGCGGCCCTGCTCGGTTAGTTTCCGCAGCCGGTAGCGGGCCTGCTCTTCGCTCAAGCCGGTGAGCGTCATCGCCTCGCGGCGGGTGATCCGCCCGTGTGTCCGCACGTGGGCCAGGATGGCGTCCTCGGGGGAGGCCGGCGCGGGTGCGAGACCGGCCTCCCGCAGCAATTCCGGCGCCAAGCGGTAGAGGCCCTCAGCCGCTTGCAGCAGCCCGGCTTGGGCCAGCCCTGCCAGTACGTCGGCAGCGTGGGCCGCGCTCCGCTGCAGGGCAGGAGCCAGGGCCTGGGCGGTCGCCGCGCCTTCTCGCCGGGTGTGCCACAGAGCCAGCAGTTCTTCCACCTCCAACGCCCGCCCCAGCCGCCGGCCCGTCTGCACGGCCAGCAACACTAGGTCCAGGTCGGCCGGCCCGCTGGACAAAATGACGCTCACGCTGGCAGCGGTGCTCAGCGCATAGTCCGGTGGCTGCCGGCCGTTGCGCAACTGCCCCCGGTAAATGGTCTCCACGCCCCGTCCGGTGCGCTCGACCAGGCCGGCCCGCTTGAAGGCATCGGCCAGGCGCGGATTCCGCGGGCGCGGCTCGGTGACCAGCAGGTTGTCTGGCCCGACCCCTTCGACGAAGCCGCCCGGGTTGCTCACCCGCACGTGGTCGTCGCGCAGTTGCACGTGGACGGAGCCCAGGCGGGTGTAGTCGCGGTGGATGAGGGCGTTGTTGATGGCCTCGCGCACCCCCGCCCGGTCGTAGCGCGGCACGCCGATGCGCACGCCGCCCACCATCAGCTCCTGCTCCTCGTTGCGCACCTCGATGGCCTGCGTCAGCCATTCGTGGACGCGCAGCAGCGGCCAGCGGCGGAACTCGTTCACGGCCACGTCGCTGCCGCGCAAGACCTGGAAGGCGACCTCGTGGGCAGGCACGTACTCCTTTAGGGTGGATTCCTTGCCCACCAGCAGCAATCCGGCCAGGGTCGGTCGCAGCCGATCCCCTTCAGGGCGGACCAGCCCCAGGGCGCCGGCGATCTCCTGGTCCGAGAGTTCGAGCAGCGCTGTGTCACCAGGGGTCTCCTCCACCATCCGGCGCAGGCGAGCGAACTCCAGCGGGTCCAGATCATCCCAGGCCGCATCGGAAACGACGAGGGCGGTGGGATCGGCCTGCCCACGGTCGGCCAGCCAACCGGTCAATTCGTAAGCATAGAGCGGCCGGCAGCCGGGCTGGCCTCGTGAGTCCCGGTAGCGGACGAGCAGCCGGCCGTCGCTGGTGGAGATGGGCTGGCGAGACGCAGGCATCACCAGCACCGCCACCGGGCCCTCGGGCAGGTCCACGAACTCCGCCTCGACGCTCACCGGTGGCACGGTGCGGTTGGCGACAAAGGCTGCCAGGGCTGTCGGATGGGTGCGGTGTTTGGGGTGTAGGCCGGTCACCGTCCCATCATCCTCAACGCCTATCAGAAGCGTGCCACCTTGCCCATTGGCCAGGCAGACGACAGTCTCTATCAGGTCTGTATCTGGCAGTGGCCCCTGGTCGCTCTTGAATTCCACGGTCAGCGTCTCGCCCTGGGCGATCAGCGCCCGTAATTCATCTGAAGTCATGTGCTCTCCAATTCACTCCTTCTCGGGTTTGGCCTTTTCGCGCTTCCAGGTCAGGGTGACGGTGTAGCTCGACTCGCCGCTGGCTTTGGCGATGGCAGAATAGCCGGCCTCGGCGGCCGCCTTCACCCCGAAGGTGATCTCGGCCTCAGCCGGCGGGTCGGAGATCGTTTGCATGGTCTGGATGAAGATCTCAGCGTTGCGGCGCACCGTCTCCATTATCGTCGCTTCGAAGGTGTCGCGTACCTTGACGATACCCTCCTGCACTTTCTCCCCCAGGCCGGCTTTCACCAGGCCTTCGGGCTTCTCTGCCACCTCGACCAGGATGGTGCCGCCATCAGCGGTGGGAAACTGGATGTACTGGGTCATGGTTCTTCCTCCTGAGGTTCTTGACTCAAATCCACCGGATCGTTCGGCCGGGTTGTGACGTCTTCACCTGCCCCTGCCCGTTCCACCTCGATGTCCGCCTCCTCCAGCGGCCCACGCTCTACGCTTTTCGCATTCTGACCATCACATCGTCCCACGTCATCGTCTTCAGGTCAACCTTTTTCGCTTTGTAGGCCCGGCGCAAGGCGGGCAGTGCCTCGGTCGCCCGTAGTTCTCCCAAAACGTACGCGATGTAGGCGTTGGCGCGGCCGTCCTCCGCCGGGGCGTCGTCCAACAGCCGGGCCAGTCCTTGAACGACTCCGGGGCGGTAGCGGGGATGCTTCTCGGCCAGCTTCTGCAGGCCGACCATGACGTTGCCCCGTTGCTCCGGGCTGTGCTCGCGATCCAGGAGGTAAGCCCATAGCGGCTCGGCTGCCTGAGGTCCCATCTCTGTCCAGACGGACGGCAACAGGTCGGAGAGCCAGTCTTCTTCCCGATCCATGAGCGTCAGCAACGACCCGGCTGAGGGATGAGCACCCAGGTACCCCACCAGCCGTAACGCATGGAGCGGAGCCCAGGAGGCTGGGTCGGCCGGCCAGCCGGCGAGTAGCCCTTCATCCAGGACCATGCGCTCCAGGTCGGGGACGAGCGGCCTCCAGATGGTGGCCTTTCGCGCCCTGGTCGTCATCGTCTTCTCGCCCGCTTTCCAACCCAGTTCCAGCAGTTCTTTCAACGGTCCGGGATAGGAACCCGCTGGCGGCGCGACAAAGTCAGGGGGGCGCTGAGGCGGCGCTGGTGGAAAGATGTCGTCCCACATCTGTTCGTCGGTCAGCACGAGGTCGCGCAACTCCCGCTCCCGCCGGCCGGGTCCGCGCCGCAGCAACGCTTTAAACTCTCGTTCGGCGAAGAGCCGCGCGTGCTCGAAGGACAGATCTTCGAACTCCGGCTTGCTCAGGAAGCGTCGCGCGCCGCCGAAGCGGGCATAGGCCAGACGGTACGCCCGGTACAGACCCGGCTCTTCGCCGACCATGGGACGCCGGCTGCGCTTTTGGAACTTGTCGAGAACCAGCCGCACCTCGGCCGCCCCGTAAGTCCGAGTCAGTCGATTGATCGCGATCCTTTCCTCGCTGGGTGGCGTGGCGACAAAGACCTCGATCAGTTCCCGCAGCAGATCATCCCGGCGCTGGATGATAAGCTCCCGCTCGGCATCTGTGGGATAGGTTCTCCTCGCTGGTCTGCTTCTTCGCTTTCGTTTCATCAAGCACCTTCCTCTCTTCTCGCTCTTCGCTCCTCGCTATCTGGCTGGCCGTACCGCTGGGGGTAGACCAGGGTGCACAGCTCGATGAGGTGGGCGACGGGGTTGAGCTCCAGGGCGTGGGCCTCGCAGCCCAGGCGGAGCGCCTCCAGGGGGATGGCGCCACCGCCGGCGAACATGTCCAGCACGCGGGGTCGGGGGGCGTGGCCGGCTTCGATGTCGGCAACGGTCACCTCCTGGCCAGTCTCCTCGGACAGGCGAGCGGCGTGGGCCTCCAGGATGTGCCGGCGGGCGTCGGCGATTTTGTCGGCGGGGCCGGGGTAGGTGCACAGCTCGGCTACGAAGTCGGCACGCTTCTGGCGGGCGGGGGCTGTTGGGGCAGGGACCAGCGCACCGTAGACGGCAGCGCGGCAGGCGACGAGAGGCCGGCGGGCCCACCACAGGTGCAGCGTGGAGATGTGCCCCTTGCGGATGGACTTCTCCCGCTTGGCCTCGGCACTGATGGCTTCGATGGGGAGGTAGTCTTCGATCAGGCGTTGGTCATCGTTCATCTAACAGTTTTTCCTCTTTCGCCGTAACAAACGGCCGCTCCCTCGCTACCGCGCCTGATAGTCTTGCGCAAGGCCTGTCAACTTTCACAGTCTACCTCATAGACGGCCAGCAAGCGGTCAGAATCAGGATTGGCCTCGTCGGCCAACTACTGCACCCGGCAGGCAAGGTGCAAACGAGCCTTCTTATCAGACAGTGATTACCCTATCCCTATTCCAAAATCGCCCCACGTGCGACCAGCCATTCGCCTAGGATGCCTTCACCGTCTGGCGCGGGGGCATCGAGCCCTTTGGCGCCAGCGAGGCGCAGATCCTGGCAGATGAGCCTCTGCTCGATGGTGCGTATGCAGTCTCCCGAAATTGCGTCTATTAACTCGACTGTGGCCGAGTATCGTCCAATTGCGACAACAGGTTCAAAAGGATGATAGCTGACCTGCCACAACCAAGCCTGTGCCCGTAACAGTGATGCTTTTAGGAAATAACCAACAGCCCTGGCTCTTAGCCAAGGTCGTAGCGCACTGCGCAAGCTGGATCCAGGCACCCAGGTAGGTGTGTCAGTACTTCGTCCCTCTTGACCCGCAAAGTTTAGAGATAGCTGCATGTCTGAGGACGTGTCCGTGTCCCTGGGCCTTACAACTACTACGTCATAATGATTCTCTTCAGGAGTCTCAAGGTTGAGGCGCCGCGAAGGGGAGGAGTAATATTGATGCGCTTCCAGAGTACTAAGTCCGCGCGACAAAACGTTCCAAGTGATTACCATACCATCATCAGCCCAAGACCTCAGCGTTCCGCTATCGGTCCAAGATATCGACCATATGCTTTCTTCGTGACCGCGAAGGAGGTGCGGTTCTGTTCCCGCCATATCCCATACCCGGACGATTGCATCCTCGCCCCCCGTTGCTAGGCGCTGTCCATCCGGACTCCACGCCACCGACCACACTGCTTGCATTTCACCAATTTGAATATCTGTCAAATCCGCATCCCGCAGATCGGCTGCTTCCAGCACGCAGTTAACCAAGTTTGCCTCTCGCAGTGTTGCGCCACATAGGTCGATTCCAGTCAAGTCTGTATTGAATAAGTCAGCACCTATAAGTACAGTGTGTGCTAGCTGCCTGCCTCTGAAAGATTCACCCGTGCGCCGTAATAGTGTGGCCACGTTCCCACCGACATAGCCTACCTCTTCGTCTCTGAGACCTTGAGTAGCCTGGATGCATTTCCAGAGCCGATCCGTCACGACCATATCTTCCATCAAATCTAAGATTGCTTCTGAAAATCGTTGCATTCCTACTGTGGTTGCTACGTGTGCTATCGGCTCAGGTGTGAAGTTGGATAGCGGCGGGGTTAGTTCAATAGCTCCGTTTCCATTTACTTCGCGCTGAAAGTACATAGACCACGTGTAATCTTGGGCCGGTGCAGCCTCATCCAGGTTGGACTGAGCACGGGCTAGATCGATGAAGTCATGGGCAAGGGCGCCCAATTCGGCGGCGAACTTATAGGCTACAAAGAACTCCAAGAGTGAACGATGAGCCGGGGTGTAATCGCCGTCAGCGTTGCGGATGAGCATGGTCTGGCCCATCATGTCGTAGTGCCAGTGGTCGAGATCCTTTTGCTCTTGCACGGCCGAGCCAAAGAAGCGGCGTAGGCGGTCGGGAAACTCGCGGTAATTGAGGCCCATTTGATTTGTAGAGAGCATTTCCCATGACAACTCACACAGGAAGTAAAGCTTGTCAGCCAGGGAGGTAAACGTGCGTTCAGCCTTAATGTCTCGCTCCATCTTGCGTCGCACAGCGTAGAGGTAGATGCGGGACAGGTCTACCGGCTTACCCGCCTCGATATCAGGCAGTGCTTCTAGGATGTACTCTGTCATTATTGGCCGACGAGCCAAGTCCAGGAGCTGAGGGTTGCCCATCACTCGCTTCACTGTGGCAGGCCCAGCCCGCAACGACAGCACCTGGTGGATTTGCGCATCGTCGAATTTCTCCAGCTCGAGCACCTCGAACTGAGGCGGTTGGCCAGTCAGCTTGGCAGTGGAGGCCTGCAATTTCGCACCAAGTAGTGCACGGCCCTCTTGAGCTTCTGGAAAGTGCTCCGTGCGGCAGGTCAGGATTGCCTTGGAGCCTGGCACTACCACTCGGGCCAATTCCCAAAAGTTGTTGATCATCTGCTGGCGATCTACCTTGGCCGCCATCTCGTCGAAGCCGTCGAAGATGAGCAGCAACTTGCCCATGCGATTGAGTTGCTCAAAGGCAGAATAACCGGGCAAGGGAATCTCATGCCTGCGGAAGAAGAACTCAGAAAAGAGGGACTCGACACTAACTGCCTTAGCATAATCACGCAACGGGATCACCAGAGGTAGGCGGGGACGCTCAGTGCCTCGCTTTTTGGCCTCGCGGTAGCGCTGTAGAGTCACCCATGCATAGTGCAAGGCAAACCAGGTCTTCCCCGTACCGAACTCACCCAGGATAGAGATGTGCTCCTTGGATGGATCGTCCAGCCAGCGGTCAATATAGCCATCGATCCAGCCATTGCGTTCGTCGTAACGACTTTCCCCTATCTTCTCTTTGGCAATTGGATCGAACTCCTCCTTGGTGCAGGCCAGAGGAACATACATCTTGTCAATACCCTGGCGCTTGACCTCGGCCTCTAACCAATTGAGGTAACCACTGAAGTCGGCGTGCTCGTCCAGCAGTTCGTCGAAGGTATAGCAGAAGAGGTCGCGATTGTCCCGCTTTTCGACTTCATCGCGAGTAGCTTGGCTAACTCGGCGGAGGGCTACTAGCCACCCTTCATCAGTCCCCTGTTCATCCACAGCTTGGCGCAAGGCAGCGACATCGCTCACTTCAGCCTCTCCCTCGATACCGCGCACCAAGATGCGGTCGTACCCCCGGCGTGCTGGAACGTTGATGATCCACTCAAAAAAGTCCTCAGCCCGGATGTTACTCCGGATGTCGTAGCTCTCAAAACGGTAGCCAAGCGTCTCAAACCAAGCCCGCATTTGCTGGGCTAGGTAGTCGGCGGACGTACCTTGGGGCAGGGGCTCACGGCTAGCTGCTTGGAGGAGGTCTACCTCGGCTTGGAGGCGGGCGATCTCGTCCTGGGAAACGCGAGCCTGCTGAATCTCTGCCGTCATTTCCCGGTGCCGCCGCACCAGCCAAGCCATGATGTCGCTAGCGACCTATTCACCCAGCTTGACGGCACTATCGAAGTAGCCATAGGTGACACCCTGCTCCCGGCGATGGACCTCGACCTGTAGAAAGTCCTCCAACGCTTTCTCGCGTTGGATGTCCTTGTCGCGGATGTAGACAAAGCAAGGCTTCCCCAGGGCACGCGCATGACGATATTCCTGCACGGTCACTTCACCATACTTTTCCCAGAACAGCCCCACGTAGATGTCAGCGGCCTCCACCTCGTGCAGTGAGGTCTCCACCACTCCTTCCGGTCTGGCGCCAGCGTGAGCTTCGTACACCCAGGCCTCAATCCCTCTGTCATCGAGGGCCTTGGCAACAAACTCACGCACGTCGCGCAATTCCATCATCTTGGAACTGATGAACACCTTGAGCTTGTCGCCGGAGGGTGCAACTACGAACTGACGCGCTTGATAGCTCTGCGCCAGTCGGGCAAGCTCGGCCCGAATCTCATCCAGTTCGTCGAGCCTCTCCAAACGCTCCAAGATCGCGGTCGTTGTCTGGTGCAGGTCACCGTAAATGTCATCCAGCTTCTGGTCTCGCCTGACCTCCGCCAGCGTGCGTGTGCGGTCAATGATCTCATTGAAGACAGCGGTGAAGCGGGCGAACTCCCGGCGAGGGTCTATGTCCATTCTGCGTAGATCATCACCGACCTCGTGCCACTCGATCAGGCTCTCGGCCTCATCGTTCAGAATCGAGGGATCCCGCTTTTCAAAAGACTGACGGAAGGCGTCGCGGATGAATCCATGGCGGAAGAAGTCCAAGATAGGCCTGGGTTTGCCAATGCCGTACTCGACCAGCGTGTAAGCGTACACGCCGTCGAAATCAGGGGGTGGCGCGTCCGGCTCAAGGCCAACTTTTCTCAGTGCCCGAATAATTGCCTCGCGGCGTTTGGCCTTCTCCCAAACTCCTTCGACACCCATCTCAACTATGGCGCCAATGACCATTGACAGTTCGATCATCGCGATAATGCCCCTTCAAGGCGTGACACGATCAGTAGCGGACGAGTTAAGAAGCGATCAGGTCGCGTGTCCACGGTATCAGATGGTAAATCACCCAAGGAATGAAGCTGTTGGCCAGCCAATCCAGGAATGACCTGCCGGGTGAGGTTTCTAGTAACACATAGGCTGCTGCGACGAGTATACCCAGGACTATTAACGCGTCCAGGAGAGAATCACTTGAGACGGACTCAGTCTCAGTTCCTCCAGCACGCCCAGCCAGTTGCCTGATATTCCTTCGTGGCTGATATGGAGAGATAATGGGCTCGGGCGGCTGATATGGTGGGATGATAGGTTCGGGTCGCTGATAAGGTGGGATGTTGCCCCTGGGCGGCTCAACGGGTGGAACATTGACCGTGGAGGGATCGACAGGCGGTATGTTAACTCCTGGCCCAGGATCAAATCTGATCCTTGTGGCATACCCCCGCCCTCCGCAGACTACGCAGCGCGTTTCCCCTCGGCCATTGCAGGCGGGGCACCTATCGCGAAACACGTTGAATCCGCCGATTCCTTGATCGGAGCCTGAAAGCCTCCCTGTGCCTTTACATACGCTACATTCGAGTCTCCCAGAACCGTCGCAAACTGAACAGTCTATTCTCTCAGTCCTCACACTCATCTGGGTTCACCTCCCAATCCACCTGCACGGCCGCACGATTCTGCGACCCTTATGGCTGAGAACTTTCCTCAACAACGAAGAATCGCTCTCTCGGTCGTTCACCTCCAGAATATTCACGTTCGTCCTGACATCCTCTTGCACTAAGAGGTTGCCCCTGAGCATCTGTGATGCGAACGACGCAGACGCCAGGTTGTTTCATAAACTGCCTCGCCATGAAGAATTTCCTCATAGAATTCTTTATAGACCTTCATAAATCGGCCAAGACATAGCGCGCCCACTGCCTTTCGCCTTCCCGTCGCATAACGCCCCGGTCACGCAGGCTCTGCAACAAGTAGGTGGCACGGGTCGGTTTAACGCTCAGCAAGGACGCGCACTCGCTGCGATTGATGGAACCGTACGCCCGAATGTAATCCAAGATGGCCTCTTTCTCCGATTTCAGTTCCAACTCAGACACCAATTCGGTCTCTTCTACCAGCGCATAGACCGTCCAGCGCCATGCACTGTACTGATTGAGTAGCCCGCGCTGCACCCGGTCGGCCAGGTAGCGAGTCACCTCAGCCGAGTCCAGACCGGGGTTCAGCCGGCGGTAGGCGGCACGGGTTATCTGACTCGTCCACGCCCAGAATGATCACACCGCCACTAGGGGTGTTGGCAAAGGCAGAGAGCGTCTCCCACAGGCGCCGAGGCAGCGCACGTTCGGCCCGTTTGGCTTCTACGTGGGTCAGATCAGCGCCCACTTCACGCAGGCTCTGCATGATCTCCTGTAGTTCCTCGTTGGTCACAATCCTCCTCTTCGCCAACCTCACGCTCCGTCTCAAAGAACTCACAGCCCTGATGCTCGAAGGTCAGGAGGCCGGAGCGGGGGCTGCGTGGATTGATGCACACGCCCCAGTCGTAGCCCAGCGGTTCGGGTAGCTCCAAGAAGTGCCGGCAGCCGCACGAGCAATCGGCTGCATTCCGCTCCCGCTTGCCATATGGCTCGAAGTCGGTGGGAAGGTGACGGCAAACAGTGTGCAGCAGGTCGTGCAACCTGTCCCCCACATCTTTGAGGATCACCGGCAGTCGCTCTGTTTCGTCAGCCATCGCTCCTTGCCCTTTGCTCTTCACCCGGAAGAAACGGGTACACCCAATTCTTTTTCAGATATACCCATATTATTCGGGCGGTAGCTCATAATAAGTTCCCCGGCCCTTGCCGCGCGCTACAAGTTGTTGCTGTTGCACAAGACGCCGCAACAAGTGTCGGGCCTGGTCGCTGCTGACCCGGCATAGAGAGGCGACTTCTGAGCGCGTGATCTGTCCGTGCGCACGAACGTGATCGAGGATCAACGCCTCTCGCTGTTCCAGCTCCTCGACCGAAGCGCGAATGGGGCGGGATGCTCCTTCACCCAGGGCCTCCCGCGCCAATCCGGCCAGCCGATATTGGCGCTTCTCCCCTTTGCCCTTCGCTTCCAGCCACCCGAAGCGGACCAACTGCTCCAGTTGGGCCAGCGCCTCAGCGGAGGACCTAACGATTCGGTTCAATCATGCTCCCTCCCTGGGCAGCCCGAACGAGTCTCGGATTCCGACCTCGACAGGTCGGGGGTTCCGGAGCCTTC
>JBHIAO010000119.1:0-13329 GCA_046758565.1 Anaerolineae bacterium | reverse complement strand
ACGTTTCACGTTTTACGCAGTTTGGTTGCGGCCAAAGGCTGCGTTAAGTTTCACGCTATACACCTTCGAACAGTTCGATCGAGTCGCCGGGCGCGAGGGTAACCACAGCTTTCTTCCACGTCGGCGTACGGCTCACACGTCGCCCCCAACGGCGGGGCTTGCCAGGAACAATCATCGTGTTAACCTTCAGTACCTCGACATCAAACGCTTCCTCCACCGCGTCTCGGATCATCGGTTTGTTAGCTTTCATGACCACCTCAAAGGTGTACTGATTCTCGTAGTCTGCCAATAGCATCGCTTTTTCGGTGATGACCGGACGGAGGATGACCTGGAATGGATGCATAATTATGCCACCTCCCTCCGAGGCTCACCCAGAATATCCTCGATGATCTCAAGCGCAGCGAGTGAAATGATCACATAATCGTAGCCCAGCAGATCGCGAATGTTGAGGTACTGCGCCCGCAGTGTCTTGGCGTCTGGCAGATTATTGACCGATTTCTCCACGGCCATGTCGCCATCAGGCAAGAGAATGACAACACTCCCGGCGCCGTCGGTCAGGCGCTCCAGGATGTCAACCATCTCCCGGGTTCTCGGTCGCTCCATCGCGAGCTCATCCACCAATATGATCTGCCCGGCGCGATACTTGGCTGATAGAGCCGATCGCAGAGCAAGCCGGCGCATCTTCCTCGGCATGCGCCTCGTGTACTTTCGCGGCCTGGGACCGAAAGCCACGCCGCCGCCAGCCCAGATAGGTGACCGAATGGACCCGTGGCGGGCGCGCCCCGTGCCCTTCTGGCGCCAGGGCTTGCGACCACCGCCCCGCACCTCACTTCGGGTCTTGGTGCTGTGAGTTCCTTGTCGAGCATTGGCCAACTGGCGCTCCAGAGCCTGGTGCATGACACCGCGATTTGGCTTGATGCCAAAGATATAGCCTTCCAGTTCGTATTCGCCCACCACCTCACCGGCAGTGTTGTATACCGTCGCAAGCATGCTCAAAACCCCAGGTTGACCTTAGCCCTTTACCGCGTCCCGGACCAACACCAGGCCGCCTTTCGCACCGGGAACGCTCCCCTTGACCAACAGGAGATTACGATCGAGGTCCACACGCACAACTTCCAGATTCTGAATGGTCACTCGATCGCCGCCCATCCGGCCGGCCATCCGCATCCCCTTGAACACCCGGCCGGGCGTCGAGGTCGCGCCAATCGACCCCGGTGCACGATGCCGATCAGACTGGCCATGAGTCTTTGGACCGCCTCGGAATCCGTGGCGCTTGACCACGCCGGCAAATCCGCGACCCTTGGATGTCCCCGTCACATCTACCCGCTGGCCAGTCTCGAAAATGCCGGCATCCACCTGCTGGCCTACTTCGTACTGATCCACATCGTCCGTGCGAATCTCTCGCAGATAACGCACCGGCGGAAGTGTGCCCAGATGGCCCCGCTGCGGCTTCTTTAGCTTCCGTTCCTCGATATGCTCAAATCCGATCTGAATGGCATTATAGCCATCCGTCTCTTCGGTCTTCACTTGTGTGACATAGCAGGGACCGGCTTCGATGACCGTGACGGGCACAACTTCACCAGTTTCATCGAAGATCTGGGTCATCCCCACCTTCTTGCCAAGAATACCCTTCATCCTCTGTACACCATCCAATTTCGAATTTCGAATTTCGAAATTTACAGTTTGATCTCAATATCCACACCCGCCGGCAGATTGAGTCGCATCAAATTATCCAGCGTCTTGGAGCTGGGCTCGATGATATCAATCAGTCGCTTGTGAGTGCGAATCTCAAACTGCTCGCGCGAGTCCTTATCGATGAAAGGTGATCGCGTCACAGTGAACTTCTCGATGCGGGTCGGCAATGGAACTGGCCCGGCAACGATAGCCCCGGTCCGCTCTGCTTCCTCAACAATCTGCTGCGCCGATTGATCAAGGACTCGATGGTCGTAGGCCTTTAGCCGAATACGAACTTTCTGTCGTGCCATCTACTCCTCCAGAGAAGAGCCGAGAGGCGTTCCTCTCGGCTCTCTGCTCTGCAATGCTTACTCCACAATCCTGGTCAAGACGCCGGCACCGACGGTGCGACCACCCTCGCGAATGGCGAAGCGCGAACCCTGCTCCAGTGCCACCGGCACGATCAACTCCACCGTCAGGTTCACGTTGTCCCCGGGCATCACCATCTCCACTCCCTCGGGCAAGTGCACCGTCCCCGTCACGTCCATCGTCCGAATGTAGAACTGCGGCCGATAGCCATCGAAGAACGGCGTGTGCCGGCCCCCCTCTTCCTTCTTCAGCACGTACACCTCGCCCTGGAACGTGGTGTGCGGTGTGATGGAGCCTGGCTTCGCCAGCACCTGCCCCCGCTCCACTTCGTCCCGGTCGATGCCCCGCAGCAACACCCCGATGTTGTCGCCGGCGCGCCCTTCATCCAGCGTCTTGCGGAACATCTCCACCCCCGTCACCACCGTCTTGTCGATCTCATCCTGCAAGCCGATGATCTCCACTTCCTCCCCGACGTGGACCACCCCCCGCTCCACGCGGCCCGTCACCACCGTCCCCCGGCCCTTGATGCTGAACACGTCCTCGATCGGCATCAGGAACGGCTTGTCGATCTCCCGTATCGGCTCCGGAATGTACTCGTCGATCACCCGCAGCAACTCCCAGATAGGCGCGTACTCCGGCGCATCCGGGTCCGTCGACTCGCTCTCCAGCGCCTCCAGGGCGCTGCCCTTCACGATGGGGATCTCATCCCCCGGAAACTCATAGCTGTCCAACAGCTCCCGCAGCTCCAGCTCCACCAACTCCAACAGCTCCGGGTCGTCCATCATGTCCGTCTTGTTCAGGAACACCACCAACGCCGGCACATCCACCTGCCGCGCCAGCAGCACGTGCTCCCGCGTCTGGGGCATCGGCCCGTCCGGCGCCGCCACCACCAGGATCGCCCCGTCCATCTGCGCCGCGCCGGTGATCATGTTCTTGATGTAGTCGGCGTGGCCCGGGCAGTCCACGTGGGCGTAGTGGCGATTCTCCGTCTCGTACTCCAGGTGCGAGATGGAAATCGTCAGCCCGCGCTCCTTCTCCTCGGGGGCGTTGTCGATGCGGTCGTAGGCGTAGTACTCGGCCATGCCCTGGAAGGACAGCACCTTGGTCATGGCCGCCGTGAGCGTGGTCTTGCCGTGATCCACGTGGCCGATGGTCCCCACATTCACATGCGGCTTCGTTCGTATGAATTTCTCCTTGGCCACCCTATAGTTCTCCTTTCATCATTCGACTTCGGATTTCGGATTGTGAATTTCGAAATTCGAAATTCGAAATTGGATTAACCTCCGCCTCGCGCGATCACTGCCCCGACCAACTTCTCCGGCACCTGCTCGTAATGCGCAAACTCCATGGTGAACGTGCCACGACCCTGGGTCATCGACCGGAGATCTGTTGCGTAGCCGAACATTTCACCCAGCGGAACTGTAGCCTTGATCGCTCGAAAACCTCCGGTTCGAGACTCCATGCCTTCGATTTGTGCCCGCCGTTGGTTCAAGTTTCCGATAACATCGCCGGTGTATTCATCCGGCAACACGACCTCCAGGTCCATGACAGGTTCGAGAAGCACAGGCTTTCCCTTCCTTACCCCGTCCTGCAAGGCCATGGAGCCGGCGATCTTGAACGCAATCTCGCTGGAGTCAACCTCGTGATACGAGCCATCAACAAGGCGCGCCTTGATGTCTACAACAGGATAGCCGGCCAGCACACCACTTTCCATCGCTTCGCGCATACCACGCTCAACCGCCCGGATAAACTCCTTTGGGATCACTCCACCGACGATGGCATCCTCGAACTCAAAGCCTTTGCCAGGCTCGTTAGGTTCGAGCTCCACTACTGCATGCCCATACTGACCACGACCACCCGTCTGTCGAACGAAACGCCCTTCCGCTCTGACAGGTCGGGTGATCGTTTCGCGATAGGCAACCTGCGGCTTGCCGACGCTAGCCCACACCCTGAACTCGCGCATCATCCGGTCGACAAGGACCTCTAAGTGCAACTCACCCATACCGGATATTAGCGTTTGGCCCGTCTCCTCGTCCGTGCGAACCTGGAACGTGGGATCCTCCTCCGACAACTTGCGAAGAGCGCCGCTCAGCTTTTCCTGATCGGCCTTAGTCCGGGGCTCGACAGCTACTGAGATTACAGGCTCAGGGAATGTAATCGACTCCAAAAGGATCGGATGTTTCGGATCAGTAAACGTATCACCGGTGAACGTATTCTTTGGCCCGACAACCGCTGCGATGTCACCTACGTACACGGCGTCCAATTCCTCACGATGGTTAGCATGCATACGCAACAGCCGGCCAATTCTTTCGGTCCTGTCCTGGGTGACGTTCTTCACACGGGTGCCCGTCTCGACCTTGCCCGAGTACACGCGTATATACGCCAGCCGGCCAACATATGGATCCGTCACGATCTTGAACGCGAGAGCCGAGAACGGTGCGTTCTCATCAACCGGCCGGGCCTCGGATTCACCGGTCTGCGGGTTAACACCCTTAATAGGCGGAACCTCTAGCGGCGACGGCAGATAGTCGACAACCGCATCTAGCAATGGCTGCACACCTTTATTCTTCAGTGCACTGCCACACAGTACCGGCACCAACTGGTTGCTAATTGTCGCCCGACGCAGGCCTTGACGCAGTTCCTCTACCGTGAGCTCCTGGCCTTCGAGATACTTGAGGGTCAGTTCTTCGTCTGTCTCAACAATGTGCTCCATAAGCTCGTCACGGTGATCCGCGACTTCGTCAAGCATGTCGGCCGGAACCGCGCGTACCTGTCGATCGAGCCCGGCCTCATCCAGATAGATGATAGCTTCCTGCTTGAGTAAGTCCACCATCCCCTGGAAATTCTCTTCAGAGCCAATCGGAATCTGGATTGCCACCGGGGTCGCCTTCAAACGTTCCCGAATCATGTCGATGGTACGCCAGTAACTGGCCCCGACGCGATCCATCTTATTTACAAAGCATATCCGTGGCACGCCGAAACGATCAGCCTGACGCCAAACAGTCTCTGACTGCGGCTCAACGCCGGCCACTGCGTCAAAAACCACGACGCCGCCATCCAGAACGCGCAGGCTCCGCTGCACCTCTACTGTGAAGTCGATGTGCCCAGGCGTGTCAATAATGTTGATCTGATGATCCCTCCAGAAGCAGGTGGTGGCAGCAGCAGTGATCGTAATGCCCCGCTCCCGCTCCTGGACCATCCAGTCCATGACCGCCGTACCCTCGTGGACCTCACCGATTTTGTACGTTTTGCCGGTGTAGTAGAGAACCCTTTCAGTGGTGGTCGTCTTGCCGGCATCAATATGGGCTATGATTCCCAGGTTTCTAACCCGTGATAGCGGAAAATCTCGACCCATGTACCTAACTTCCTAAACCACTCAGTTCAGCCAAAATCGCTTCCACACATTGCTCAATCGATTCCTGGATCGCCCGCTCACTAAAGCGCAAGATTGTATACCCTTGTGAGTCGTTACCACCTATAGTGTGCAAATGCTTTGTTCGCCTCCGCCATACGATGGGTGTCGTCCTTACGCTTGATCGTCGCACCCGCACCGTTAGCGGCATCCATCAGCTCATTGGCCAACTTCTCGGCCATGGACTTGCCGGGCCGGCCGCGTGCCGTCTGAATCAACCAACGCATGGCCAGACTCTCACGCCGTTCCGGGCGGATCTCGATTGGAATCTGATACGTCGAACCACCCACGCGCCGTGGTTTCACCTCAAGCAGGGGCGTTGCGTTCTGCACAGCCTGCTCGAACATCTCTAGCGGGTTCTTGTCCATGCGCTCTTCGATGATCTCCATCGCCGTATAGAAGATCCGTTCCGCAAGGCTCTTCTTGCCCCTCGTCATCAACTTGTTGATGAATCGCGCGGCCTTGATACTGTCGTACTTCGGATCAGGCTCTATCTCGCGTCGGGGAGCTTGTCCACGTCTCGGCATTCCTTAACTCCTCAAAAACCACCCGGATAGGTTGTCCACGCAAAAACAATCCCTCTGAGTTTGGGCGAATGTCGCCAGAATCAAACCAGCTAAACAAAAGGAGCAAGCAAAACGCCCACCCTCAGGGGGATCGGTATGTTGTCGAGTGACAGAACGGCGCCTTTCGTACGTTGCGCCGCCCTCAGCTACTTGGGCTTCTTGGCACCATACTTGGAACGTGCACGCTGGCGACCTTGAACCCCCGTCGAGTCCAAGGCTCCACGGACTACATGGTAACGTACGCCGGGAAGATCCTTTACACGACCTCCGCGTATGAGTACCGTCGAGTGTTCCTGAAGCGTGTGACCCTCACCAGGTATGTACGCAGTAACTTCCATGCCGTTCGTCAGTCGAACACGTGCGATCTTTCGTAGGGCCGAGTTCGGCTTCTTGGGCGTCGTAGTACGCACCTGCGTACATACGCCCCGCTTTTGCGGGGCGCCCGAGGTCTCTTTCATTTTGCCCTTCTGCGCATTATAAATGTAGCGCAGGGCGGGCGCCTTGCTTTTCTTCTTTTGCTGTTTTCGTCCTTTTCGGACCAACTGATTAATGGTCGGCAAAGCCGATTCCTCCTGGACAATTCCGTCCTGGTCAGTGCTATCCGACGAAACGCGGATTGTGTCTTGCGCCAACCCACGAAAGTAAATTATACAGGATTACGGACTCTGTGTCAAACCTGACCAGGGCTGATTGAAATAGCTGATTCAGCTATCCATCAGCCCTGGGTTGGTTGCTGTTAGTGTCTCCGGCCTCCCGGAAACCTGAGGCCGAGGCCGAGCCGGCTTGCACGGTGGTCGAAACCGTCGTCCCTACCGAACATAAGGCGGTTGCCCTTCTCGTCGAGTACCTCGACTGACAGCCCCAGGCTCTGCAGCTCTTTTACCAGCACACGGAAGGACTCTGGGGCACCGGGCTCCTGAATCTCGTCGCCCTTGACGATGGCCTCATAGGTCTTCACACGGCCCGTGACGTCGTCGGACTTAATGGTCAACATCTCCTGCAAGGTATGGGCTGCGCCGTACGCCTCGAGTGCCCACACCTCCATCTCGCCAAAGCGCTGCCCACCAAACTGAGCCTTGCCGCCCAATGGCTGCTGCGTGACCAGCGAGTACGGGCCCGTCGATCGCGCGTGGACCTTGTCCTCGACCAGGTGAGCTAGCTTCAGCATGTAGATAACCCCGACGGCCACCGGCTGATCGTACGGCTCACCAGTCTTGCCGTCATACAGAATCATCTTGCCTGTGGTCGGCATCGGGATTCCAGTCTGCTTACTAAGCCGCACACAAGCTGCGGTGATATCCTCAAGTGTATCGAGGTTGTCCAGATCAACCTCAAAGTCCTCCGCCTTCGGCAGGTTATACTCCAACCACAACTTCAAGCCCACGCGCTGAGCCTCAGTGTTGGCCTCGCGCTTCGCCGCTAGCGGCCGGTCGTCATCTTCGAAGACCAGAATAGTCTTCGGATCATAGCCCTTTTCCTGTAACCAGCGCCGCAGTGCCATTCGGCGGGCGTAAACGCGATCATTCCACAATGCCGTGTAGTCAACCTCGTCCTTATCCAGCCACGCCTCAAGGTAGATGAGACGAGCCTCAGCGTCGTCTATCAGCGTTTCGGTTTCAATCTCACGCTCTTCAAGCCAGTCCCACGCCTGCTCGACGACATCGCGCCACGCCTGATCAATCATCCAGACCCGTGCCAGCTCGGCAGCGATCTCGTTTTCCGTCGCACCATCAAACACGGGCGTCATGGCCTTGAAGCCAAGCCGGTCAGCAGCCCAGCCCAGATGAGTCTCCAAAATCTGGCCGATGTTCAACCGGTGGGGAACACCCAGCGGATTCAAGATGAGGTCAACAGGCCGCCCATCTTCCAGGAATGGCATGTCCTCGATGGGAACCACCTTGGAGATCACACCCTTGTTGCCATGCCGGCCAGCCATTTTGTCGCCCTCGGTGATCTTACGCTGCTGTGCGACCGAAACACGGACCATCTGATCCACGCCGGCCGGCAAGTCAATATCATCATCACGGCTGAACGCCTTGATATCGACGACCTTGCCGTACTCACCATGAGGCAGCCGTAGGCTCGAATCTTTCACTTCTCGTGCCTTCTCACCGAAGATTGCACGCAGCAATTTCTCCTCCGGTGAAAGATCGGTCTCACCCTTCGGGGTGATCTTCCCAACCAGAATGGCCCCCGGGCTCACCAGAGCGCCAACGCGGATGACTCCCTCCTCATCCAGGTCCTTCAATGCATCCTCACCGACATTGGGAATATCGCGCGTGATCTCCTCGGGGCCCAACTTGGTATCCCGCGCCTCGATCTCGTGTTTCTCAATATGGATCGATGTGAACTTGTCTTCCCGAACGATACCCTCGCTGATGAGAACGGCGTCCTCGTAGTTGCCACCTTCCCAGCTAAGGAACGCGACCAACACGTTCTGACCAAGTGCCAAATGGCCCATGTCCGTCGACGAGCTATCAGCGATAACCTGCCCTTCGACGACCCAATCGCCCTTTTCGATGATGGGACGCTGGTCGATGCAGGTGCTCTGATTGGAACGACTGTACTTCCGCAGGTGGTAAGTGTGATCCTGCCCTTCAACATCTCGGATGATGATGCGCTCAGATGTGACACTTACGACCTCGCCGAACTGCTGGGCCACCACCACCTGACCGGAGTCACGGGCCGCCTGGTCTTCCATGCCGGTCGCCACTAGCGGCGCTTCCGGCGTGATTAGTGGGACACCCTGCCGTTGCATATTGGATCCCATCAGAGCACGGTTGGCGTCATCGTGCTCCAGAAATGGAATGAGGGCCGCGCTGATACTGAGAATTTGCTTGGGCGCGACGTCCATGAAATCCACCCTAGTCGCCGGCTCCAGCATGAAACGCTGGTGACGTCGCACCGAAACCCGGGGCTCGACGAACTCGTCATGCTCATCCAGAAGCGCGTTAGCCTGGGCAACCGTGAACCTGTCCTCTTCATCAGCCGACAGGTACACGATGTCGGTTGTCGCGACGGGGTAGATCTTCACATCATTCAGGCCGGGAACGCCGGCGATGCGCTCAGCCAGCGACTGGTCAATACGCGTGCCGGCCTCAGCTACTACCTCGCCGGTCTCAGGATCGACGACATCCTCTAGCACCCGGCGGTTCAGAAGTTCCTCAACCTCGGGCTTGACACGATTGATGACGCGCCGGTATGGCGTCTCCAGGAAGCCGTAGTCATTTACGCGGGCATAGGTGGCCAACGAAACGATCAGCCCGATGTTCGGACCTTCAGGGGTCTCAATGGGACACACACGCCCGTAGTGGCTGTGGTGAACGTCGCGGACATCGAAGCCGGCGCGCTCGCGCCGCAAGCCGCCGGGGCCCAGGGCACTGAGCCGGCGCTTATGCGTCAACTCAGCGAGCGGATTCGTTTGATCCATGAATTGGCTGAGCTGGCTTCCGCCGAAGAACTCTCGGTTAGCCGCAACTACCGGCCGAATGTTGATCAGGCTGATCGGTGTCGCCTGCTCAGGATCGCGGCTGCTCATGCGCTCCCGAACCACGCGTTCCATCCGCAGCAACCCAATGCGGAATTGATTCTGGATCAACTCGCCAACGGTCTTCACACGGCGATTACCCAGGTGGTCGATATCATCCTCATCCTCAACCCCGTTGTTGACCATAATCAAGCGCTTGACGACCTCGACCAGGTCTTCCTTGGTAAGTGTCTGATGTTCCAGATCAACGTCGAGTTCCAGGCGTTTGTTCAGCTTGTAGCGTCCAACGCGCCCCAGGTCGTAGCGGCGCTGGCTAAACAGTAAGCTGGTCAGATACTCCTTGGCATTCTCCACTGTTGGTGGATCGCCCGGACGCAGCTTCTTGAAAATGTTCAGGAGTGCCTCTTCTGTGCTACCAGTCGGGTCGCGCTCCAACGTTTCATCGATGTAGCGACGTTCTGGGTCGGTGTCGTAGGGCTGGAACAGCTCACGCAACTCGTCATCGCTGCTGTACCCGATAGCCCGCAGGAGCGTCGTGACAGGAATCTTGCGCTTGCGGTCGATCTTGACCGAAAGCCGATTCCGCCTCGAGGTATCAAACTCCATCCAGGCGCCGCGACTCGGGATCAACTTGGCCGAGGCTATGATGCGCCCGGTGCTACGATCCTCCGCAGCTTCGAAGTAGACACCCGGCGATCGGATCAACTGATTAACAACAACGCGTTCGGCGCCGTTGACAACGAAGGTGGCGTTCTCCGTCATTAGGGGGAAGTCGCCAAAGAAGACTTCCTGCTCCTGAATCTCGCCCGTCTCGCGATTGATCAAACGCACGCTAACCCACAGCGGGGCAGCGTACGTCATGTCCATATCCCGGCACTCTTGCTCCGTGTACTTCGGCGCGTCAAAGCGATAGTCGTAAAAATGTAGTTCCAGGTTCTGATTGAAACTAACAATCGGTGATACCTCCAGCAACAAGCCCCGCAATCCAACCTCGCGGAACCAGTTGTAGGAATCCAACTGCACCTGGATAAGTCTCGGCAACTCCAGTACGTCGGTGATACGTGCGTACGACTTGCGCCGGTCCTTCGGTGAGACAATGATTTCTCCAAACGCCGGCAATTCCATCACAGTCGCAGTACCAATATCGCCGTCGCCGGCTAGCTCAGTGTACGTCTTGATCACATCCGCCATGCTGTTTGTGCCTCCTCAATTCACTAGCTCCCCAGACTTAAGACACAAGAATTCCCACCAGCGGCGGCTTGTGGGAACTATCAATCGATGCCTCTCTGCACCACGCTTAAGTAAATACACTCAACCTATCGAACCAAGATCGACCCTTCAAGCCCTTTCGAGTTTGTCCAAAGTCGGTTGAGAGAGGGATGAAATGTGATTGCGACGTGTCAACAAGCCCAAAATGGCAAGTTCATATTATACTAAAGACGTCACTTTCTGTCAAATGTCATGGCGGTCACATTTTGAGCACAATTTTCAACATTCCAGGTTGGACAACATGGGGGGAGCAATGGTATAATGTACCCAAATAGAATACTCAGCTCATGGAGTCGCCTGACAATGAGGCTGACAAACGCTTGCGGTACGCCTAATAATGGGAAGTTTTCGGCACAGCAGTTGGATCAGCTTGTCCATGATGACCGGGCAACTATTCAACGATTTCGAATGGCCGTAACTGAATCCCTCTGGTCCCTGGTTTGAATATCGAGATGTTGGTGAAACGGGGGCGAAATGCCAGCCGGCAACCGCGCTATCGAGAGACCACCGGTAAGTCGATCTGTCACTGAGTACACGCAATCAACATCTCGATCGTCTGCAGCGAAAAGAACTCTCGCCTCGATCTAGAATGGATCGGTGGCCAAATGTCACTAGTCGTATCCCGAGACAGATTGTGCCCTCGTCGCAACGTTGTAGGATCACCCGTTGCCGCCGACGCCGCGAATCATGACGAGTGCTAGGACAACAGAAGGGGGAAAGAGGGGTAAGCGCGGGCAACGATTGGGTTAAGATTCATAGTACGCGCTTCGGCGTGTGGAAGACACACTATGGCGCGCTCTACGAACCCAAGGCCTTGTCGCGCCAACAGAGAGTCCTAGGTTCCCGGCCACGTACTCTATTGACGGCTTCAAACCTTGCCCGCCTCACTGACCATCGGACAGCGAAAGCCTACAAGGTCCGAACGGCGACGCTGGCTTTGGCCGTAGAACGCGGTGGTGGTTCGAGACCAACTTCGCTCGTGGTCCATCCTCTGCCGCTCTGGCTCCCAGCCGTCGCAGATGTGGTGTCGGGCTAGTCAGGCTTCCCCGTTTCACTAGGAACACGACCTCCCGCAGTAGTGTTCCCGTACCCGGCTCCATGGACTGAAGCCATCTCAGCTTTCAGGCTACGAGATGTCGAATCCTGTCCAACCTGACATCCCGTCCCCTGGAGGCACCTTATCAACTGCTGCCTGGATGTTTGTACTACGGGCAGCCAAAGGGGCATGGAGCAATGCAAGAGCAAGATTATGACAACCGAGATGATGTTGCAGTGTTTGTAGACTTCGAAAACATCTACATCGCCGTCCGTAACAAGTATGACGTCAACCCGAACTTTGAGTCCATTATGGACAAATGCCAGGAGTATGGTCGCGTGACCATAGCCCGGGCGTACGCAGACTGGTACCGCTACCCCAGAATAACGAATGCGCTGTACGCCAACAGCATCGAGCCGATCTACGTCCCGACGTACTACTACGACCGAGACCAAGGCCGGACCGGCAAAGCGATCAAGAATAGTGTCGATATCCACCTGTGTATCGACGCAATGAGAACTTTGTTCACCCACCCAACCATCGATACGTATGTGCTGATCACTGGTGATCGGGACTTTATCCCACTGATTAACGCCATCCGGCAGCACGGTAAGCAGGTCATCGTCGTGGGTGTTGCCGAGGCCGCTTCATCCCATCTGGCGCAGAGTGCCGACGAGTTCCTGTTCTATCGGCAACTCCTTGACAATGGGGAAAAGCCAACGCAGGCAACCAAGGATCCGTATGCCGCGCTGGTCCAGGCAATCCACATGGCACGCAAGCGGAACAACGTGTGTACCTTGGCAACGCTGAAACTCTTGATGGTGGAGATCATGGGGGAGTTCGATCACTCGACGTACCGGGACGAGCATGGCAAGCCTTTCAGCAAATTCAAGGACTTCGTCAAGGAGGCAGAGCGGCGCGGCCTGGTGCAAATCTTCACCAGTGGTACAGTCAACGAGGTCTTCTTTCCCGAGGAAGACCCATACGAACTCAGCCAATTTGCACCCGAGCCACCACCGTCTACGAAGGAAGAGGTGGTACCGTCCGAAGATGGCCTGGGCCCACAGGAGTGGCGTGTTTTCAAGGAAGCGGTAGCTGACTTCGATGAGCCGGCGTTGTTCATCCAGATCTACGATTCGCTGCGTAACTTCCGCAACAAAGACCGCCTAGATCTCTCAAACCGGGAGATCAAGAAAATGATCAAGCAGGCTATCAACACCGGCATGCTCGAACGGACCATCAGGGGTAGTCACGCATACTACACCATCAATCGCAGCCATCCTAATTGGAAGGCGTAGACTAACTGAGCGGAGGTGCGGAGGAGCAGGGGTGCGGAGGAGACAGGGAAACACCCCTGCACCTCTCGGGCTGAGCCCTTCGGGCCAAGCCTCAGGACGAGGCCTCGGGACGAAGCCTCTGCCCCTCTGCATAGAAAGCCGGGAGATTACATGTCCCCCTCCTTTGCTATCTTTAACCCGATCGCCGGGCGCGGCCTGGTAGCACGGCTAAAACCCAC
>JBHIAO010000118.1:0-13367 GCA_046758565.1 Anaerolineae bacterium | reverse complement strand
AGAGGGCAGGTCGGGGGAGCCTTCGGCGGTCAGGGCCACCGCGCGCTGCCAGTGGCCGATGGCCGCCTCCAGGTCGGCCAGCTCCCCGCTGCGCCCGTAGCGGTCGCTCAGGCCACTGGCCAGGTTGTTGAGGCGAGAGGGCAGGTCGGGGGAGCCTTCGGCGGTCAGCGCCACCGCCCGCTCAAAGCACGTCAGGGCCGTGTTCAGGTCTGCAACCTGTCCCTGGGCCCAATATCGGCGCAGGAACATGCCCCCGCCGTCATTCAAGGCCGCCAGGTGGAAATCCACGTAGTTGGGAAGGTCGGGATGGCTCAGAATGCGCTCCCAGGCCTCGACAGCTTCATCCAGGGCAGCGCGATCGCCGGTCTCCCGATAACGCCGTTCAGCTCTGTCGGCGAGCGCGACGTCATCGGTGAATGCAGGGGGCACTGTGGGGCCGGCACCCATAGCCTGAACAGCATCTCTCAGTTTCTGCTGCAGATCAGGACGTTCGGCTAAAGCGCGTTCCAGGTCTTCGGGCGAAGTGATCTCAACACCGCCGGCGGCCAGCTCGGCCAGCACCTCGCGCACCTCCGGCGGGAGTTGCGCCAGGGCTTCGGCCGCTGCCAGTTCCTCGGGGGATAGGCCCGTCTTCTCGGCAAATGCCTGCTCCACCCCCACCTTCCGGCAGCGGCGCAGCAGGGCACGGTGTTCCTCAAAGATGTGCACCTCATCCTCATCGGCCTGTTCCCGGGCTGTGTCAATCACCTGGCCCAGCAGGGCATCTGCCTCATCGCTGAGGAGTTCGGGATGTTGCTCGACGATGCGCCGGGATTCGGCCCAGGTCTCTGCCCGCACGAATTCGAACAGGGTGCGCAAGGTCTCGGTGGCCTGCGCCAGCTCAGGCGAGGTCTCCTCCAGCTTGAGCCTGAGCACCAGGCCCACCAAAGCCTGGAGGGCCTCCGCCAGCTCCGCTTCCCCATCGCTTTGGGTCTGTTCAACGGCTGCCGCCCACACCGCCAGAACTGTCCCATCGAACGCGTCCAGGTGCGCCCGCACAAAGGCTTCTGGATCGTCTGCCATCAGGACCTGCCGGACCAGCTCCAGGGCCTTTTGCACCTCTTCATCCTCATCCCCGTCCTCATCCTGCTCCGGCTCCCCCTCTCCCGCTTCCCCCCCAAAGTTGGGGGGGACCAAGGGGGGGCGAACCGGAGGCTGGAGGGAGAGGGTCTCCGCCAGCTCCGCCGGCCCCGTGACCACCGCCGGCTTGAAGAAATAGTTCGCCGCCGGCACGCGGCCCAACGCCGCCATCAACGCGTCCCCCAGCTCCCCCTCCGCCGCCTGCTGGCCGGCCGGGCTCAGCTCTGCGTGATCCGGGATCAGGAACAGCACCCGCTCGTCTTGCGGATCGTGCACCGCCAGCGGCACATCCACAAAGCCCTCGAAGCCGCAGCCGGCCTGCGGGCAGCGCGCCACGTTGATCTCGCCCCGCAAGAACCGCTCCCGCAGGCCCGGATCGCGTCCCAGGTCCAGGACGTGCCACACTGCGGCCGGGAAGGCGTGCCGGCAGTGGGGGCAGGTTAAATTAACGGTTTCGGGTTGTGCCATGGTGATCTCCTTGGGCTATCGGCTGTCAACGGATTGCCTGCGGCGAAACGGATTAGCGGATAGGTGGTCAACGGATTGCCTGCGGCCTAACGGATTAACGGATGACGGGTAACGGATGGAACGGATGAGGTCGTTGGTCGTTCGTCATTCGTCATTTTGCTGCCGGCTGAAATTGTCCGACAAACCAGGACCTATCTGGAAGTAAAGGATTTCATACTGTTTCCGACCTTGCTGGTCATAGGTGCTATTGCTATTATGCTGTTCTATGCAAGCTCAGCTCTGCAGGAGAATTTTTCTCTAGTTGCGGGTTTGCCCGGTTTAGCTCTACTGGCTATTGGCTTAATCATGATCTTGTCTATGATTCGTGTATGGAATGTCACCTTCGGTTCGAGGATTCAAGAGAATGATGTTCCTCCTTCCAGTTTGACTCCTGATTCGGGTGACTTAGAGCCTCGAAAGACATGAGATTTGACGTGCTTTGTAGTGCTGCCTGGCTCTATGTCTCTGGCGATTCCTCAGAGGCGCCGAATCCCTTCCGCTTGATGCTTACTGCCCACCCTCCGGATCCAGGCGCGAGAAATATTCTTTGACGTACTCCCGCAACCCAGGCGGGATGTACTCCCGCTCCAGGGCCGCGCCGGCCGCCTCCCGGTAAGCCGGGAACACCTCGGTGTACGGCACCGTGGCGCGGCCGGCGCTACCCGGCCACGGCTGGCGTTCCTGCCTGACCTGGGTCTGGCCTTCACCGCTCTGCTGTCCCCGGATGAAATCGATGTCCCCGGCCCCCCCTGGCGTGAACGGCGCGTACACCTCGTCGAGCTCGCCCACGTCAGGCCGGCGCGCCGGCCCTGTGGGATCGCCGGCCCGCCCTGTACGCGAGCCGGGCGGCAGTTGCCGGGCATTGGTGCCCCCGCCACCGCCAGGCTGCCCTTGCCCCTGGCCCGAACCTTGCCCTTGCCCCTGTCCAGAGCCTTGTCTCCTTGTCCCCTTGTCTCCTTGTCCCCTTGTCCCCTTGTCCCCTTGTCCCCTTGTCCCCTTGTCCCCTTGTCCAGATTGGCCGGCCCTCGCGACAGCCTCGCGGCTGTTCTGAAGCTCCGCCAGGGCGCGTGCGATGGCCCGCTGCAAATCCTGGTCGCGCTGGGCGTTAGTGAGGGCGGCCTGCGCGGATTGAGCTGCACGTTCGCCGGCCTGGGCGTCGCCCCGGCGGGCGGCGTCGGCCAGGGCGGAGAGGGCGCTGGCGAGGTCGGCGTCGGTGGCGGCGGCCTGGGCGGCCAGTTGGTCCAACTGCTGGGCCAGGCCGGCCTGCTGGGTGGGGCTCATGCTGGCAAGTGCCTCGGCTAACTGATCAAGTGTCTCGTGGGGGCTGTTGGTTGGCTGGATGGCTGGATGGTTGGATGGTTGGTTGGCTAGTTGGGTCAGTTGGGTTGCCAGGGATTGCAGGGCGGCGCGTTTGGCGCTGGCCTGCGGGTCCAGTTGCCGGCGCAGGGCCTCTTCGGCGGCGGAGATGTCCGCCAGCGCCTTTTCCTCGATACCCGGATTCTGGCGCAGTTTGCGTGCCAGTTCGGCCAACTGGCGCAGTAACTCCTCGCGCTCCTCGGACGTGGGGGTGGTTTCCCCGCGCAGTTCCTCCCGCAGCTCTTCGACCTGTTTGGCCTGGTCCTGAGCGGCCTCACGCACGGCCGCCCGGTGCTCCAGCACGGCGTCCATGGGATTGGGCATGATCGCCAGGGTGAGTACCGCTGCCACGGCGACGCCGGCCCACCGCAGCGCCTGGCGATCAACCGCCAGCCGGATGTCCCGCCGAGGGTTGATCTGGCGCGCTACGGCCATGGCATCGTTCCACTGGCGCTCGACCAGCTTGCTCCCTCGACGGGCTCGGGACGGCGCCTGGGCACCCTGCATGGCCAGTTCCAGCGCCGTAGATAGCCGCTCCTTGAGTTTCAGCATGACGTCGGCCCGGCGCGCCACCGTCGGAAGCGGCAGCGGGCGAAACACGGCGTAGCCGAGGACGGCGATTAGCCAAATCAGTGGTGGAACGCCGGCCCACCGCCCCAGGTGCTCGATGGGCCAGAAGCGGCCGGCGAAGAGAACGATGCCGGTGCCAACCAGTGCCAGCCACAGCGTGCCGGTCGCGAACAGCAACCCATCGCGCAGGCGCAGCCGCCGGCCGACAGCGCGCAGTGACTTACCGAGTGGTGTGGTAAGTGTATCGATCGGCAGCCGATGGCTGTTTCGCAGGCTCACGGCGCGTCCTCCGGAGGCGGTTCAGCCGGCGTCGGGGTTGGAGGAGGCGGGTATGGCGGTGGGTACGGGAATGGGACAGCGCGCTCGATCATCACGGGCGGGGCCGGGCCGATCAGCGGGGCGGGCGTCGGTACAGCGATTCCTTCAGCCTCGCCGGCCAGCGGTTTGAACAGGACGTAGCCGCCAACACCGAAGAGCAGAAGCAGCACGACTACGGCTGCAGCGCCCAGCCGGCCAATCCGCCAGCGGCGAATCGGCTTCACCAACTGGGTGCTGACCAGGTAGAGCGTTACCGTTAGCGCAGCATAAAGCGCCATCGTGTAGTGCCAGGTGGGGCGAACGACGGCTGGGCCAGGTGAGCCACCGGAAAAAACGCGCAGATCGCCGGCCAGCAGGCCGAACGGGATGCCAACAAGGCCAAACCGGCCCTGTGGTGTCGCTTCTGCAAGAACCGACGCCATGCCACTGAACGGATTCAGGAACAGAATCGCCCGCGGTGGCTCAGTGTTCTGGATGATTCCCCACAGCACGAACATGAAAAGCGTCCCGATGCTGACCAGCAGCAGGAAGCTGTAGCTCAGCACCGTCGCGCGGGCTGTTCGACCGGTGAGGGACGAGAAGAACAATCCCACCGCACCGAAAGTGACGGCCGTCACCACCAACATCAGCAGTGCTTTCAAGGCGTCAGCCGGCGCCACCCCGCCGAAGATGAAGACCAGGCTGGCCAGCGGGATGGCGGCGAAGATCAGCAGCAGCACGTAGCTCATGGCTGAGACCAGCTTACCCCACAGGATGGTTCGCGGCTTCAACGGCGTGGCGACCAACATCTCGTAGGTCAGGTTCTCGTGCTCGCCGCTGACGGTGCCGGCGGTCAAGGCCGGCGTGATGAACAGGACCAGGAACAGCTCCAGGAAGGCCAGGCCGGCGAAGAGCGTTTGCCCGATCATGGCACTCACCAGTCCACTGGCTTCGAACCGCGTCGCCACTCCCGCGATTCGATATAGTCCATAGCTGACGAAGCTCAATGTGAGCAGGAATGCAGTCAGGATCGCGAAAGCTCGACCCCCTCGCATCCGAGAACGGAGTTCTTTGATGATGACAGGGTTAAGGGAAAAAGGGAAAAAGGGAAAAAGGGAATAAGGGAATAAAGAAATAAGGGAAAAAGGAAACAAGCTCTTGCTTGTCCCTTTTCGTTCCCTTTTTTCCTTTTCTGCTTTTTTCCTTCTCCCCGTTTCTGCCTTTTCACTCATTGCACTTCACCCTTCGTGATCTGCAGGAATACGTCTTCCAGGTCGGTGACGTCTTCGGTGAAGTTAGTGATCTTGACACCTTGTTGAACGAGATTGGCGAGAAGGCCGGCTGTGGCTTCTGCATCGCCGACGAAGCCGGCTTCCAGGCCACCGCCGTGCCCTGAGCCCTTTCGAAGGATTGTCGAAGGGTTGACCTCGAACACCTCACCTACCCCTGGGTAGCCTGACAGTGCAGCCCGGGCTGCATCAACGTCCGAGATAACCGTGAGCCGAATGGTCTTCTCATGGTGCAGATGCCGTCGCACTTCATCCGTCGGGCCGCTGATAAGGAGCCGGCCCCGTTCGATGATGCCCACCTGGTCACACATCTCGGCCAACTCGCTCAGGATGTGGGAGCTGACGATGATTGTCTTGCCCATGCGTTGCAGCTCGCGCAGCAGCTCGCGGATCTCGACGCGCGCTCGCGGGTCCAGGCCCGAAGCCGGCTCGTCCAGCAGCAGGATTTCAGGGTCGTGCACCAGGGCGTGGGCCAGGCACAGGCGCTGCCGCATGCCGCGCGACAGGTTTTCTACGTAGTCGTCGCGCTTCCTGTCCAGGTCGACCAGCGCCAGCAACTCGTCGACCAGGCGCTCCCGACGGTCAGCCGGCAGGTTGTAGCAGCGGCCGAAGAAGTCCAGGTACTCCCAGACCATCATGTCGTCGTACACACCGAAAAAGTCGGGCATGTAGCCAACCAGCCATCTAGCCACCTCAGGATTGCGCCGGATGTCCTCGCCGGCCAGCCGGATATCGCCGGCGGTGGGCTCGAGCAGGCCGGCCAACAACCGCAGCGTCGTCGTCTTGCCGGCGCCGTTTGGCCCGATGAATCCGTACAGCGTCCCCGGCTCGATGCGCAGATCAAGATGGTCAACGGCGGTGAGACCGTTGAATTGCTTGGTCAGGTTAGTAGTTTCGATTGCGGACATGCTACTGCGTATTGCGTATTGCGTACTGCGTAGCGCTCGGATCATGAAATATGCAATACGCAGTACGCAGTACGTAATACTTCACTCCTTCACCCCTTTGCGTCCACACGCACCCCTTCGAGTGCAATATCCGTATACAAACACCCACCCCGGTTATCCCCCGCCTGCATCCGAACGCGGATGGCGTGGGTGTTGGCACCGATGAAGCGATTAGCGTCGTCGATGCGGTTGGTGCCCAGCGTGACCTCGTCGAGGGAGTGCCAGGTGCCGGTCTGCCAATCGTACAGGGCCGTGGCCGGCGGTTGCCACCATCCGCCATCGCTCTCGATGATCAGGCTGAGCTCGCTGAAGTCAACGTTGTGGAGCTCACGCGGCAGACGGAATTCCAGCGTCATTTTACCCTGGTATGGTGCGAAGCCCGGGCCACGCCCGCCATAGCATTGACTGACGCCACCTTCCTGGTGGATCAGTTGCGCTGGAACAAACCCGGGCGGGACGCTCACCGCGTGATCGCCGAAACTTATCGCCGGTCGGGCAATGACCAGCGAGGTTGCCAATTCCTGAACATTGGCACCCTCGACCTGGATTGACATCGGGCTCTCGTCCAACCAGGCGATGAGCAGTGGGCCCGTACCGGCTGCGTATCCCATTTCGAAAGGCGGCGCAAATACACTGTCGAGCAACTGCTGCTTGAGGCGCGACTCACGGCTGGGCCCGCGTGGGCCGGGATTCTCAAACTCGTCTCGAAGGATGAGGTAACTCAGCGGTGGTCCGGACACGTTGCCCGTGGCACCGATTCTGAAGTCCACATCGGCGGTTTCGCCGGCGGCTATGGTGCCCAGTCGGCTGAAATCGCCGCTCATGGCGACCACCACGTCGTGCAGCGGCTGTGTGCCGGCGTTGATCACCCGGCCCTGGATGCGTCCATCGCGGTAAATCAGACTTGCACTGAGCCCAGCAGAAATGCCGGCCCGGATGTTGACGGGTTGCCTGGTGACAGTCTCCGCCACAAAAGTCTGCATCGCCCACTGGTTGACAGCCAGGTCCCGGACTTGAGTGGGCTGGCCCTGAATCACCGTGATGTCCCCGCCGCCGGCTGAGGACCCCCACGGACCGTAAGCCAGGTTCAGCGGGCTGATCAGCGGATCACCATCGACGGTGAGGGAGTAGGATCGTTTGATGGGTGAGAACAGGCCGGCATACGTGCGTACCCGGGCTGTCTGTGTGCCAGGCATCACTTCGATGATGGACAGCTTGTTCAGGATCACCTCGCCGCCGCGTAGACCGTATCCGACCCCGTAAGCGCCCACGGAGAAGGTTAACGTCATCGCCGGAATGGTGATCCAGGCCCACTCCAGCCGGCGTGCCCGGCGCAGGATCAGGTAGTTGGCCGGCCCTACCAGCAGGATGTAGATAGCCAGCAACAAAACAACCCAGCGCACCGACGGCAGGTCCAGAGACGGCAGATTGGTAAGCGCGTTGATCATCTGTCCATCGGCCCACCGGCGGGGGGATATGTCTGGTGGCCCGTCGATGAAGGGGCTGCCAGCGGGCTGTAACAGTGTTGTCCACATCGCCTTTTCGCCGGCCCAGGCGCCGAAGGGCGAGGTTCCAAAGTCCAGTGCGACGAACGTCACGCGTCCTTCCCCGATTTCTTGCTCAACGATCAGCGGCGTATCATCCTGCTCGGCCAGTACAACGCCACCTCGGTAGGCGGACCTGGCAATGACAAACGGCCCGGGGATGCGCACTGGTTCACCGCCGATAGCGGTCAGGCTCGCCAACTCGTCAACGGATTGGGTTCTGTCGAGTGTCACCGGCAGCAGGTCCGCCGGCAGGCCGGCTGTGGTGAGGGCTGCGCCGGCGCCGCCTCCGACGACCAGATGCCCGCCGAGGCTAACCCAACTGGCCAGAGTCTGCTGCTGAGCCGGCGTTAGTTGACTGGTATCGACGTCGTTGAGCACCAGGGCGTCAAAGGATGCCAGCCCTGCCACACGATCGGGAATCTCATCGACGGCAAAAGCAGTCGTTTGGACGCCACCTGGGCTGGGTCCCGAGCCTTGCCCTGAGCCTCGTCGAAGGGCCGTCGAAGGGCGCCGGTCGACGGAAACGGTCCTGAGCGTGGATAGGGCATCGGGCTGTCGAGCGATGATGCCGGCCAGGAAAGTCTGGTAGGAGACAGGCTGCACTTCAACAGTCGAGCTAGACAGCTCGTCCGAGCCATCCGTCAGCGTGAGACGCAGCCGGCGGGAGAAGTTGTTGGGCACCACGTACAGGGTGATCTGTTTATGGGCACCGCTGGGAAGCTCTACCGGTTGGACGAAGGTCGCCTGACCGTCAGACGATGTAACTACGGCGTGGACTTCCACCGTGCGATCGCCACCCTGGTTGGACAGTGTGACGCGTATCGGCAACCATTCGCCGTACTTGACCATGCCGTCGAACAGTGCTTCGGCGGACCAACTGATGCCACCGGCCGGCTGCTGCGCAGCAACCGGGCTGCTCGCCAGCAGCATCAGCAGGACTGAAAAAACCAGAACAGCGAACCCTCGTCGCATAAACGATAACATCACGAATCTTATTAGTCGCCTGGTCAGTTGGTCAAGTAGTCGCCTGGTCAGTTGGTTGTATAGTCGCTTAGGCGAGTGGTCGGCACGACAAGGAACCACTCGACTACAAGACTACAGACCACTCGACCATTTGACACTCGAGGTCGATCATGCTAGGCTATCGAGGGCGGAGTGTCGGATCAGGGCTGCGGGCGACGACGGAGCGTCACGCGGACTGGCACCTGGCGGCCAGAAAGACAGTGCCGGCCGGGGAGCGTCCGCCGCTGCAACGCGGCCAGCACTCCGCCCCTTATGATACTGAACGAATGAAACGACCTCAAAGTTCCAGACATAATTGTACCCAGGGTTGATCTGACCGACAAAGGGTGCAGGAGCGCGGGCTTGCGCAGCGAATCCAATTCTGCCGCTCGAAGGCCCGTCCTCGGGCCGGCTCTGCAAGGCTGTGACAGGTCATGCCGGCCCGAAGACGGGCCTCGGAGCATTCGCTGCGCAAGCCCGAGCGCACGGGAGCAGCGGAAACAGGGAGAGGGGGAGACAAGGTGAGGGGGAGACAAGGTGAGGGGGAGAGGGGTCTCTCTGCTCCTTGTCTCCCCCTCTCCCTCTCACCTTGTCTCCCTGCCTCTTTTTTTGCTGTGGCCTGGTCGATGTGCTATAATACACTCCGCTGATCGATTATCTGACAGCACATACTTGAAAACGTACACTAGACAAAGGTTTTGAGGTAACCAGTACTCGGTGATCAGTCATCATATGAGACATTACTTGTTGCATACTGATCACTGAGTACTGATAACTGATCACTGCTTCGCAGGGAGGATGTGGATGAAACAATATTCCGCCGGCCAGCTTCGGAATGTGGTGCTGTTAGGCCACAGCGGTTCGGGAAAAACGTCGCTTGCTGAAACGATGTTGTTTGACACCGGTGCCATTAATCGCATGGGCCGGGTCGAGGATGGCACCACTGTTGCTGACTTCGACGAGGAGGAACATCGCCGCAGTATTTCCATCAACACAGCCGTCGTGCCTGTGGAGTGGAACGGTTACAAAATCAATGTGCTGGACGCACCTGGTTTCATGGATTTCCTGGGTGACGTCAAGGGGGCCATGGCTGTCGCCGATGGCGCTGTGATTGTGGTCGACGCGAGCGCGGGAGTCGAGGTTGGCACCGAGTTGGTTTGGGGTTATTGCGACGAGGTCAGCCTGCCGCGTCTCATTTTCGTGAACAAGCTTGATCGCGAGAACGTACGCTTTGAACGGGTGCTTGAGCAGTTGGAAGCGGCTTTTAACGCTTCTTTTGTGCCGATTCAGGTGCCCATTGGTCAGGGCGGCGGTTTTGAAGGTGTCGTCGATTTGGTGTCAATGAAGGCTTACACTGGAGACGGCAAGGCAGGTGACGATATCCCGGATGCGGTGATGGACGAGGTCGACTCCTACCGCCGGCGTATGATGGAGTCTGCGGCTGAGAGTGACGACGAACTCATCATGAAGTACCTGGATGGCGAAGAACTTAGCGCTGACGAGATAAAACTCGGCTTCCAGGCCGGGGTCGCGTTGGGCTCTGTTGTTCCGGTGCTGTTCGGCTCGGCGACGCGCAATCACGGCGTTCGCCGGTTGATGGATGCACTCATCGAGTACCTGCCGTCCCCTAAAGACGCAGCCCCCTACCAGGCGACCAATCCGGCCACCGGTGTGGATGAGATGCTCCAGTCGGACCCATCAGGCTCTCTGGCCGCTTTCGTTTTCAAGACGGTCGCCGATCCCTACGTCGGGAAGCTCACCTTGTATCGAGTCTTTTCTGGGGCTTTGCAGTCCGATTCCCAGGTGTACAATCCTCGTTCGGGTGCGGCGGAGCGATTGGGACAGCTCTACGTGATGCGAGGAAAGGAGCAAATCCCGGCTAGCCAGATTCCTGCCGGCGATATCGGGGGTGTCGCCAAGCTGGATAAGACCGTGAGCGGTGATACGCTGTGCGATCGCGATCATCCGCTGGTGATCCCAGCACCGGAGTATCCAACTCCGCTGTACTCCGTCGCCCTGTCGCCCAAGACCCAGGCCGATACGGCAAAGCTGGGGCCGACCCTGGGCCGGCTGGCTGATGAGGACCCCACTCTGCGCTGGCATCAGGAACCCAGCACCAAGCAACTCATCCTGTCCGGGATGGGTGAGACGCATATCGACGTGGCTATCCGCCGGATGGAAGACAAGTTTGGCGTTGGCGTCAACCGGGCTGTTCCCAAGGTTCCGTACCGGGAGACGATCACACGCATCGCGTCGGCTCAATACCGCCACAAGAAGCAGACAGGCGGTGCCGGCCAATTTGCTGAGGTGCACCTGCGGGTAGAGCCACTGGAGCGGGGTGAGGGCTTTGAATATGACAGCGAAGTCCGTGGCGGTGTAATTTCTCAGCCCTTCATCCCGTCTATCGAGAAGGGTATCAAGCAGGTACTGGAGCAGGGGGCCATTGCGGGCTATCCGGTGGTTGACGTGAGAGCCGTGGTGTATGACGGTAAGGAGCATCCGGTTGACTCGAAAGACATCGCCTTCCAGGTAGCCGGTCGCGAAGTATTTAAGCGCGCGGTGCTCGAGGCTGATCCGGTCCTTCTCGAGCCGATCATGAATGTGCACGTCATCGTTCCGGATGACATGATGGGCGACATCCTGGGGGATATGAGCACTCGACGCGGTCGGGTTCTGGGTACCAACCAGGAGCTCCGAAAGGCCGTGATCGAGGCCCAGGTGCCCTTGGCTGAGATGCAGCGCTACGCAACGGATTTGCGCTCCATGACCCAGGGCCGAGGCATCTATTTCATAGAGCTTTCGCACTACGAAGAGGTGCCCCAGCACGTTGCAGAGGAAATCATCGAACAGGCTAAGCGGGAACGAGAGGAAAGCTGATAACGGATCCGGGGGAACGTGTTGCGTGGTACGTGTTGCGTGACAGAAACGGAACACGCATCAGGCAACACGTTTCTCGGATGGAAAGCTCATGATTGACAAGAGCAACTTTCCGGGTCGCGGCAAAGTTGCCATTCTGCGCACGCGGCCGGAGACGGTGCTGGAGGATTATGGCCGGCTGATGCGGTTGGCCGGCTACCGTAAGGCCCTGCCCCCGAACAAAGAGACCCTCCTGAAGATCAACATCTCGTGGGATACCTGGTATCCGGCCTGCTCAACGGCGCCCTGGCAGCTCGAAGGCGTGATCCAGGAGTTGCAGGCAGCCGGCTATTCTCTGACCGGCGTCCACAACGACACGGTGGTCGTGGACACCTCCAACGGCGAGGTCAACAACAAGCACAAGTACGTCACCGACAAATACGGCGTGCCATGCGTCTACACCTACAAGCCGGGCATCGAGTGGGTGCGCTACGAGCCCAAGGAGCCCTTCCTGGTTCTTGACGACGTCTACCCTGAAGGGGTCTACATCCCCAAGGTTTTTTACGACAGCAACATTATCCACCTGCCGACCGTCAAGACGCACGTCTTCAGCACGACCACGGGTGCAATGAAGAACGCGTTCGGGGGCCTCCTGCATCGCAACAGGCACTTTACCCACGCCGTGATCCACGAGACTCTGGTGGATCTGCTCCAGATTCAGCAGGATATCCACACCGGCCTGTTCGCCGTGATGGACGGCACCTTTGCCGGCGACGGTCCCGGCCCACGGGCCATGCGATGGCACGAAAAGGACGTTATTCTAGCCTCTGCCGACCAGGTGGCCATCGATGCCGTGAGCGCGAAGCTCCAGGGCTTCGATCCCCTGTCGATCCGGTTCATCCGGCTGGCTCACGAGAAGGGGTTGGGGGTTGGCGACCCGCGCGAGATCGAAATCGTCGGTGACGCCGAGGTGGCCGAGGAGTCGTGGGGCTTCGTGCAGGAGCAGACGTTTGCCAGTCGAGGTCAGCACGCCATCTATCACGGACCGCTCAAGCCTTTCGAGAAGCTGCTGCTGCAGTCCCCGTTGGTGCCGTGGTCCTACTTCGCGTCGCATCTGTACCACAACGTGTACTGGTATCCGTTCGTTGGGTGCAAGCGCGTCGAAGCGGCGTTGAACACGAAGTGGGGCCGGCTGTTCAGAGAGTACGGCGACGGCGAGGTGGTCATGCCAGGCGTGCACCCGCGAACCACGGCCATCGCGGCCGGCGGTGTGGCGGCGATGCTGGCAGTGGCCTTGTGGTTGGGGCGCAGCGCCACGCGGCGACGGTGAGTTTGGTGCACAGTAACTACGCAGCGAAGCTGCGCCTCAAACCGACAAGAGGTTAGCAACTCCTCACGGACGGAAAAGAACACGGACAAAGATTGTTGTTGACAGGCAGCGTATGAGTTAAACTTCGCCCACGAAAGCTGAACCCCGTTTGCAAGGAGGGGGGAGATGCCGGCCACCAGCCGCCATTTTTCATACGGCCCGAGAACCGAACACAAGCCGCAGTCCTGCGTGGGATGCTCGTATCGAGTAGCGAGCGCATTGAGATGACCATGCCGGCTGCGGCCGATTGCTTTGCAAAAACAGGTGACAGTCCTGTCGATTGCACCGGAACGTTTATCACTGGATTTCCCGCATCATCGTCGGTGCCTTCGGCAGCATAGCACAAGCGTCTCAGACTGGGATTCACAGACAACGGACTGCTTGAGCAAAATCGGGTGGACGTGATGAACAACTTCAACGAGAAGGTCAACTTCATCTGGGGCGTCGCCAACCTGATCCGCGATAGCTTCAAGCGTGGCAAGTACCAGGACGTCATCCTGCCCTTCAC
>JBHIAO010000117.1:0-13382 GCA_046758565.1 Anaerolineae bacterium | reverse complement strand
ACTGCGTATTGCGTATTGCTTGATCTGCGGAGTACCGTGTTACGCAATACGCAGTACGCACTACGCAATAGGTATCTTCATGCAACCTCTGATCATTCTCCACACCAACGACATCCACGGTCGCGTTGAAGGGTTGGCCCGGGTTGCGACGCTCGTGGATCGCATTCGCGCCGAGAACTCCGACATACCCGTGCTCTATTTCGACCTGGGCGACTGCGAGGACACGTCGAGCCGGCTGAGTAACCTGACCAAAGGGACCGCCATGCATCGTCTGCTCACCGTGGCCGGCTGCGATGCCGCTGCGGTGGGGAATGCCGCATGGCTGCGCTATGGTCCTCAGGTGCTGCGGGAGCACGCCGAGGCCGCCAGATACCCCCTGCTGCTGGCTAACCTGCGGGCCGCCGATGGCTCACTGATGCCAGGCATTCAACCAACGGCGACGCTCGATCTGGGCAGGCTGCGGCTGGGCCTCGTCGGCGTCACGGCCGAGATGAACAACTGGGCGCGTTTCTTTGACATGAAGGCTCAGCCGGCCCTCCCTCTCATCCGCGAGCTGAGCGCGGCGCTGCGCCAGGATGGGGCCGATGCTGTGATCCTGCTATCCCACATGGGACTGGAAACCGACCGCGAGCTGGCGGCCGGCCTCCAGGAAGACATCGCTCTCATCATCGGCGCCCACAGCCACGACCTGCTGCCAGAGGGTGAGCGGGTGGGGCGCGTGCTCATCGCCCAGGCCGGCGACTACGCAGAGCATCTTGGCCGACTCGACGTCACCTGGGACGGTGAGCAACTGGCTGTGAGCAATGCGACCGTCCTTTCTGTGCCCGACGATGTAGCGCCGGCAGCCCGGACGTTGGCCGAGGCCGACGTCATCGAGGGCGAGGTGGAGCATTTCCTGGACGAGACCATCGGGGAGCTTGTGGAGCCGCTGAGTTTCGCCACAGACCGGGAGTGCGGCGTCGCTAACCTGATGGCGGACGTGCTGCGCGAGCGGATGGACGCCGACGTGGCGGTGGTGGTGGCCGGCCAGGCCTTCAGCGGCCCACTGCCCGCCGGCCCGCTGCGTCGCGTGACACTGTGGGATGTCTGTGCTTCTTCGGCCAACCCTGGCGTGGTGACATTGACCGGCACGCAGTTGACGGCGCTGCTGGAGCGAGGACTGGACGCCGAACTGGCTGCCGAGCGTCCGCACTCCCTGCGAGGCGGGGCGCGTGGCCTGATGCATCTCAGCGGTGCGGCGGTGCGGGCTGGCCAAATCCTGGTGGACGGCAAACCTCTGGAGCCGGATCGCGAATACCGTGTGGCCGGCAGCGACTTCGAGTTCGAACCTTTCTGGGGTTACGCGGACGCCGACTGGGACCTGCATCCCGGGTACGAGGTGCCGACCATCCTGCGGGAGGCGCTCGAAGACTACCTGGCGAGCCACAGTCCGGTTCGCGTGGAGCTGGGCCGGCTACACGGGACAGGTTGGGTAGTTGAAGGTTCAAGGTTGGAGGCTCGTCCTTCGCGTGCGGCCGGCGAGAGAACAGCGCCGAATTCGCGCTCCGAGGGGCCAGTGGGCGTCTCTTGACACCTCCCCTTTTTGTAGGTACAATGTGGCCACAAGTGTCAAAAGGAGGTAGTAATGCCCACGGTCGGTGTGCGCGAGTTCAAGAACCGGGTCACTCACATCGTGCGCTCTGTGCGAGAAGAAATGGCCGAGTACGTGATCACCTTGCGAGGAAAGCCTGTGGCTGTGCTACGGCCGTTTACCGACGAGGACGCACAGCTACTGCGTCAAGCCGAGATCGACGAAGCCCTGGCTCGAATAGACGCGCTGGCACAGCGAGTCACCGCTGCCTGGGTGTCCCCCAAGAGCGGTGTAGAACTGGTCGACGAACAGCGGCGGTGAGCAGTGGCTGTCATTGACGCCAGCGTCTACGTCGCTCTGTTCAACACGCAGGAGGCCGGCCATGCTGCGGGCCGGGCCTGGTTGCAGCGGGCGCTGTCTGCGCAGGAATCGCTGTCTGCACCAGTGATTCTGTTGGCTGAAGTAGCCGCCGCTCTCAGCCGTGGAGTGGGAGATATTGCACTGGCCCATGAAGTGGTGCAGGATTTGGCGGACTCGGGACTTATCCAAGACCGGTGCAAACCGCCGCGCCCTGCAAGCGTACCTCGATCGCCCTCTCGACGACCTGATGGCGGAGCTTGAGCTCTATGATCCAGCCAGTCGAGGCCCAGCCGACGTCTGGCGGAAGGTGGCCGGCCCTGTGCGCCAGCGGTTGTGTGTTGAGTGGGACTACTGTAACGTGCGCCAGGATGCGCGCTGGGAGAACGACCTGAATCTGGCGGTCGCCGTGCTGGGCGCGCTGTCGGCGCGGGTGCTTCACCTGCCCATCGACGCCGACCTGGCTCTGATCACCACCATCGTCGTCAAGCGGGGCCTGGACATGTTTTGCGGATGTCCGTAGGAGGTGACCGGCACCTGCGAGGTGCCGGTCACCTGGCCGACAGGAGAACTTAGCATGGCGCTTCCCCCTGAAATCATCGTCACCATCGAGCAGGTGGAGCCGCACCCCGACGGCGGCCACAAGTACCTGGCCGTGGCCACCCGCAGCAACGGGGCCGAAATCTGCCGCAACCTGTTTCGCTATGACCCCGACCTGCTGGTTGACCTGGAGCCCCGGTGGATGCTGGAGAAGGCGGTGCCGCGCCACGCCGGCGAACAGATCAAACGCGGCCCAGCCGACGCCGGCTGACCGATGTCGAGAAAGAGCTGATCGCCTACGGCCGGCGTCTCTACAGCTTCCTCTTCGGCGATGGTGAGAGGTTCCAGTCCTTCCTCGAATTCAACGACACCTACCGCCGACAGTCCCGCGTGACGCTGGCCATCCACGGCAACGCGGCGGCGCTGTGGCAACTGCCGTGGGAATACCTGCACGACAGGGACGAGCACCTGGTCCTGCGTGGCCGCTTCCTGCTCAGCCGGAAACCGCTTGGCCTGGGGGAGATGCAGCCGCCGGCCACGCCCCTGCTCCTGCGCATCCTGGTGATCATCGCCGCGCCCGACGACCAGCGTCCGCTGGACACCGAGGAGGAGATTGGTGTGATCCAGGCAGCGCTGGACGAGGCGGTGCGCACCGGCCGCGTGCGGGTCGAATACCTGGACGACGCCACGCTGCCCGGTATCGGCGAGGCGCTGCGTCGGTTCCAGCCCCACGTGTTGCACTACACCGGCCACGGAGACTACGATTCGGAGTCCGGCCGCAGCTTCCTGGCGTTGGAACGTGAGGATGGAAGTACGAGACGTGCCGGCATCGCCGAGCTGCGCCCGCACCTGACCGACGCCCACGACCTGCGCCTGGTGGTCCTCTCCGGCTGCCAGACGGCCCGCACCAGCGACGTGGGCGCCTTCCGAGGCGTGGCCACCGGCCTGCTGCAGGCCGAGGTACCCGCCGTGCTGGTCATGCAGTTCTCCATCCTCGATCAGTCGGGCATCAAGCTGGCCGAGGCCTTCTACGCGGCTCTGGCCCAGGGTGACACGCCGGCCCAGGCGACGCAGCGCGCCCGCATTGCGCTGTGGCAGTTCGACGAGGGGCCGGGCTACGACTGGGGTATCCCCGCCCTGTACCTGCGTGCCCAGGGCATGCGGCTGGTTGACCCAAGTCAGACTTCGGAAGTCTGGCCAGACTTCCGAAGTCTTATCGATGTGGGCGGGCTGCCGCTGCCGCCGCACTTTGTGGGGCGCAAGCCGGAGCTGCGCCGGCTGCGCCGTGCCCTACGGGAGCGCCACGTCAACGCCGTCTTCGTGCGCGGCATCGGTGGGATGGGCAAGAGTAGCCTGGCGGCCAAGCTGCTGCAACGCCCCGGCACGGAGATCGACGGCGTGCTGGTGGTCCGCTGCCACGAGGTGGATCCGCTGGACATCCCCGCCAGGCTGGCCCGCTTCCTGGAGGCCCAGGGGCGCGCCGGCCCCGCGGAGGGCGGCGCCCTGCTGGGGGCCAGCCGGCCGCCCCCCGCCGACCGCGCCCGCCAGGCGGTCTCGCTCATCGCCGGCCGGCGGTACGTTTTCGTGTTCGACAACTTCGAAAGTGTGATGGACATGCCCCAGACTTCGGAAGTCTTCGGAGACTTCCGAAGTCTTGAGGCGGCGTTTGATGTGGCGAATCCCGACCTGGTCGGCCTGTTCGAGGGTTTGCTGAGCGCCAACTGGCGGGGGCTGTGCCTGTTCACGGGGCGGTTCCGCTGGCGGGCGCTGGACGAGCGCCTGGGGCGCGGCACGGCCGACGAGATCCACCTGCCGGCGCTGACCGCCCGCCAGACGATCATGCTCATGGACAACCTGCCCCGCCTGCGCCAGGAGCCGCTGAAGACCAAGATCGCCCTGTACAACAAGGTGGGCGGCCACCCCAAAAGCATCGAACTGCTGGAGGGCTGGCTGGCCAGCGGCCGTGTGACGGATGGTTCGACCTTGCTCACCACAAGCCTCCTGGACGACCCCAGCCTGGACGACCTGCTGGCTCAGGAATGGGAGGAGTACTTTCTGTGCGCCCTGCTGGCCCAGTTGAGCGGCGCCGAGCGGGAAGCCCTGACCCGCCTGAGCATCTTCCGCACTCGCCTCGACGACGAGGAATTCAACTACGCCGGCGTCGATGCGGCCACCGTGCGTCGCTGGCTCGACCTCTCGCTGCTGCAACGCGAACATGTGGAGGGCGGTGAGCTTTACAGCGTGCACCCCGTGGTGGGCGAGCACCTGCTGGGCCAGGTAACGCCCGAGGAGCTACGCGAACTGCAGCGCTGGGCCGCCACGTATCATGGCCGGCCTTTCGTGGAGATCGCCCGTCGCTACGCAGAGCAGTCCGGCCAAAGTTGGACGGACGAGGAAATCGAGGAACTGGCCCGCAGCCGTCGCGGCGTAGTGGGGCAGATGGTGGCTCGCACCGACGACCTGGCCCAGGCCCGCGCCGCCATGGGCCGCGCCCTGGAGTGGCAGCACCACCTGTTCGAGGCCGGCGACTACGAGCCGGCGGATGACATTGTCAACGCCGTTTGGGCCATCCTGAACCGCTGGGGCGAGCGCGACCGGGCCAAGGCCCTGCTGCGCAGCAGCATCGACACGCTGGAAGGCTTCAGCAAGGCCGTGGCCCAGGGCAACCTGGCCACGCTGCTGATGGACGAGGGCAAGCTGGACCAGGCGCTGGCCACCTACGAGGATGTGTACCGCACCTTCGAGGCCCTTGGCGCGAAGCAGCAGATGGCGGCAACGCTGAGCACAATGGCCATAGTCTATCAGAGGCAGGGCAACTATGAGAAAGCAGCCAAGTATGAGGAGCGTAGCCTTGGCTTGGAAAAGGAACGAGGCGACGAAGAAGGCCAGGCCATCAGCCTACACCAGCTTTCCATGCTCTACCACATCAAGGGCGACTACGCCACGGCGCTGGCGCGCAGCGAGGAGGCGGAGAAGCTGTTCCGCAAGCTAAACATCGAAGCCCACGTCGCCGCGACGCTCCACCAGCAGGGCCTCACCCTCAACCGCATGGCTCGCGAGGCGCAGACCGACGAGGAGCGCGCGACCCACCTCCGCGCCGCCATTGACCGCTTCCAGCAGAAATATAACATCGAATCCGGAGGATTTACCGAATTTGGTGCCTCGGATTCGGTAAATCCTACCAATTCGTTGTCATATGCGGTGGACAGTTATTCAGCAACACTTAGCCGGGAGACTACCATTTTGGTCACACCCGTTTCAATCCTCGCCTCTGGTCTGGTCTGAAAATAGCTGGGTAGCTGGATAGCTATGAGCCATCTAGCCATCTAGCTATTTTCATGCTTCATGGTGCCCGCCAGGGTATGTTGACTGATCCACTTGGTCATGTACGTTCCGCCCAACCGGTAGCCCAGCTTCCGAAAATACCCCCGCACCCCGACGCCGGCAATCACCGCCACCTTCTCAATCCCCATGTCGCGCGCCAGCCGCTCCGCTTGGCGGACCAGCCGCCGGCCCAACCCCCGGTGTTGCGTTTCCCAGGCCGGCGTCTCCCCCACCCCCAGGGACATCCCGTAGGTGTGGACCTCGCGGATGATGGCGGCGCCCTCCAGCTCGGGATTGAAATGGCGCTGGCCGCTGATGAGCTGTGACGGGATGCGCAGCCTGAGAAGGCCGTAGAGCGCGCCGGCCTCGTCCTCGAAGCTGAGGAAATACTCCATCCCGCCAGATGCCTGGTACTCCCGCACAACAAGCTGAGGTTTGCCGGCCCGAAACGCGCGATCCCGTATCTCGCGACAGCGGATGCACCGGCACGCCAGGCCGCGCTCCCGCATCCAGCGCTGGGCCTCTCGCCGCATGTCCGAGCGCCGCGTGCCGGCCACGATGCTGCCGGCCGGGAAGTCCCGCACCACGCGGTTGATGCGCACGAAGGGCGGAACCTGCTGCTTGATGCGCATCAGCAACTCGGCCAGGGTTTCATCATCGTAGGGGGTGTACCGGCCGTCGCGCCACCAGTCGTGCAACGCGGCATCGCGGACCACCACGCAGGGGTAGATTTTCAGCATGTCGGGGAAGAAGCGGGGGTCCGAGAAGAGGGTGCGGAACATCTCCACATCGCGCTCCGGGTCGCTGCCGGGGAGGTTGGGCATCATGTGGTAGCAGATCTTGAAGCCGGCGTCTTTCAAAAGCTGCGTAGCCACAGCGGTATCGGCGACGGAGTGCCCCCGGCGCACTAGCTGCAGCACGTCGTCGTAGAGGGTTTGGACGCCCAACTCGATCCGCGTGACGCCCAGCCGGCGCAGTTCGCAGATGGCGTCCTCGTCGATCTCGTCGGGCCGAGTCTCGATGCTGAGGCCAACGATGCGGTGCCTGGCCGATTCGTTGCGGGTGTGCGCTTCTGTCAGGCTGGTCGAATCAACCCCGTTGCAGGCATCGAAGCAATCCCTGACAAATGCAGTCTGGTAATCGGGCGGGTAGGTGGTGAACGTCCCGCCGAGGATGATGAGGTCGACCTTGTCGGTGGTGTGGCCGATCTCAGACAGGGTCCGGAGCCGGCTCTCCACCTGTCCGCGGGCGTCGAAGGTGTTGCGAGTAGCTCGTAGCATTCCTGGCTCATTCGAGAGATAGCTCTTAGGCATGCCGGCCTCGGTGGGGCAATACACGCACCGATAGGGGCAGCCACCAGGCATGGTGCTCACCGCCACCGGCGCTACTCCCGACACCGTTCGCGCCGGCCTGCGCATGAGGAGCCGCTCGAAGGTCGGCTTCTCCGCAATTTGGCCGGCTTGAACGAGATCGCGGTAGGCAGCCAGGAGCCGGGAATCAGGCAGCAAGCCGTTCTGGCGGCCGTCTCTGGCGAAAGCCCGTTTCAGCGCTTGGAGGTCGTCTGTGGTAGTGACGGGGTGTTGGAGAGTAGTCTTCACAAACTGCTCGGCTACGTCTTCCTTGCGGTAGTTCATCGCTTGTCATCTGGTGCTCCATTAGACTACTTCAATTATACACCGGCTTGACCTTAAAGCGGAAGACGATTATGCTTGAAGCACTGAGCTCAAATCAGTGTCGGAAAACGGAGTAAGGGTCATGCCAACTGCACTGGACGTAACCCCAGAAGAAATGGCCGTGTACCGAGCCACCGCACGCCGGCGGTGGGAACGCAAGCAGCAGGAACGGGCCCACCGGCGGGAGCGCGCCTGGGAAGTCGCCCGCCGAGCGGCAGCGTTGCTCAAGGAGCAGTACAACGCCAGGCGGGTTAAGCTCTTTGGCTCCCTGGTACGTGACGACCGCTTCTATGCCCGTTCAGATGTAGATCTGGCTGTGTGGGGGCTGGACGAAAGGCTCTATTATCGCGTGGTCTCGCGCTTGCTAGATCTGGATCCAGCGATCGAAGTAGATCTCGTCATGGCCGAGGATGCGCCACCTGCTCTCCAAGAAGCCATAGACAGAGAGGGGGTGCCCCTGTGACAGAGTATTCTGCTCTAGCCGGCCGAATCCGACAAGTTCTGGCCGATGTAGAGCGAGTTGTCGAGCGGGCAGAGGAGTTACTGGAAAAGGCGCAACGGACTGGTGATGACGGTTATCTGGATGGCGTAGCACTTAACCTACACGGATTCTATGCGAGTGTGGAGCGAATCTTCGAGGACATTGGTCGTGCAATGGAAGGTGGTACTGGAAGAGGCCGTGGCTACCACGCTAGCACGGGCCGAGGGCGCCAGGCCGGCACTGATGTACTCAGCCGGCTTGGACAGCGCGCTGGTGGCCAAGATTTGCCAGGACCTGGGCCACGCGCCGTTGCTACTCTCGCTAGGCACAACCCGGTCCAAAGATCGAGAGTTCGTGGAGCGTTCAAGGCCCTATCTGAACCTGCTCATCCGGTTCATCACCGTCAGCGTGGATGACATCGCGGAGGCTCTGCCCGCTGTGAGACACCTCCTCCAGGAGGCACAGGTCACTCCCAACAAGATGCACCTCTCGCTGGGCGTGGGTACTTACCTGACCTGTCAGATCGCCCGTCAAGAGGGGATCGGACTGCTGTTGGCTGGCCAGGGTGCGGACGCCCTCTTCGCCGGCTTCTACAAATATCGGAGGCTACCACTGGAGAAGCTGCCGGCCGTGTTGGGGAGGGACGTCCAGAGCGCGATGCGCAAAGACTTTGCCCGTGACCAGGCCATTGCTGCCTCGTTCTCGATCCAGTTTGCGGCCCCCTTTCTCACACCCAGCGTCGTTGAGCTGGCCCTGACGATCCCGGCTGACCTCAAGCTGGGACCGGAGGGAAACAAGCTCGTCCTCAGAGAACTGGCGAAACAGAGGGGGCTCCCGGATTTCATCGCCCTGCGTCCAAAGAAGGCGATGCAGTATTCCACAGGCATTCAGAGGGTTGTGGAGCGGTTGCAGAAAGTGGTTTAAGGTTGGAACATCGTTGCCCATGGCCACACACACCATCGGCCCATCGCTTCAGCCTGTCAAAGATCACGAGTTCCAGACTGCCAAGGTGCTCCTGGTTACTTTGGCGCACTTCGTTCACGACACGTACCCCGCTTTCCTCGCACCGCTACTACCGCTGTTAACTGAGAAACTCGGGCTGTCGCTGACACTGGCCGGCAGCCTTGTCCTAGTCATGCGGCTCTCGTCACTGGTCCAGCCGTTTATCGGCCATCTCGCGGATCGGACAGGATTGCGCTATTTCGTGATTGTAGCGCCGGCTCTGACGGCTATCTTCATGGGTTCGCTGGGCCTGGCCCCCAGCTACGTGGCGCTGATCCCACTGTTGATCTTTACCGGCATCAGCACTGCTATGTTCCACGCTCCGGCGCCCGCCATGATCACGCGCGTGAGCGGACAGGAGTGGGGCAAGGGCATGTCGTTTTTCATGGCCGGTGGGGAACTCGGGCGGAGCATCGGACCGCTGTTCATCGTGACCGTCGTGGGTCGTATTGGCCTGGAAAACGCGTACCTGGCTGCAATTCCAGGCGTTCTGGCTTCACTGGTCCTGTATCGCTTGACAGGATCTATGTTTTCCCGTCTCATTGCTCAACCCTTGAGCCTGCGTGCAGCCCTGGACGCTCAAAAGCTTCCGCTGTTGCTGCTGCTGGGTATTGCCCTTTTCCGGTCGATGTCTGTTTTTAGTTTCCTGACCTTTCTGCCGATCTATCTGACCGGGACGGGCACGAGTCTCTTCTTCGCCGGTGCTGCGGTCTCGATCTTTGAACTGGCCGGCGTTGTTGGCGCCCTGCTGGGTGGCACGTTGTCCGATCGACTGGGCCGGCGAACGATTTTTCTCATCTCCCAGGTTGTGGTTGTCCCGGTGCTGTTCGCCTTGCTCCATAGTGCCGGCCTGGTGAATATTCCCCTGTTGCTGATAGGTGGGTTTGTTGCGCTCTCGACTGGTCCGGTCGGCCTGACTGTCATTCAGGAGCTATTCACCGACAATCGAAGCACGGCCACCGGCTTCTACATCTCGTTCACTATGGTCGTGTCTGGCATATCAACCACGTTGTTCGGTGCCCTGGCGGATGCTGTCGGCTTGCCGGTCACTATGCACGTCATTGTGTTCGTGCCGCTCCTGGCGGTACCACTCACGCTGTTGCTGCCAGAGACACGGGTGCGTAGTCTCGCCGGCCAACGGACGGAGGGTTAAGAACCGCTCTTCACAACTCATGCGTTGCGACTTCTCACAACTGAATTGTCCGGCGCCGACCCATTTCCCTTCGGCGGATGTTTTCGTTATAATACTAGACCAACAATCGACGCCGGCTACGCTCCGGTTTCAGGGCCGCTGTGATGAGTCGCTGGAGTCCACGACGCGATACTGGGTACGATTGGGCCAGGTTGAATGCAGAGGTGCCGGCTTCCGGTCGTGCCGCATACCTGGATCGCCTGCGCCAACTCGAACCTGTGCAGGCGGTGTCCCAGCGGCTTCTCGTGTTGGCTGACATTCGACCGGGCGACCGCGTGCTGGACGTGGGGTGTGGTATCGGTCACGATGTCCGCACAGCCTCCCGGCATGCTGGCCGCGACGGGTTTGTTGTCGGTCTGGACCGGAGTCATCCGCTGCTGATGCAGGCGCGAGCGCCGGCAGAGCCTGCCAGCTATGTCAGTGCTGACGCCCTGTCAATGCCTCTTGCCGGCCGCACATTCGATGTTGTGCTGTGCAATCGTGTGTTGCAGCATGTTCCCGATCCAGGGACCTGCTTGCGCGAGATAGTCCGCGTTATGCGGTCGAGCGGCCACCTGGTCGTCGCTGAGCCGGACTGGGGTACCGCCGTTATCGGGCCGGGTGATGCACTAACGGGAGAGGCCGTCATTTCCGCTGCCGATTTGGTGGCACGCCACCCTCGCATCGGCCGGGGACTGGCAGCGCTGTTAGCGCAGATCGACCTGGTTGATGTGCATGTCGAGGTTACAAGTGTATTCCTGCGCCGTCTGGCAGACGCCATTGATTTTCTCGACCTTGCGGAGCTGATCAGTCGGGCTGTGGCGTACGGCCGGACTACTGAAGATGCTGTCGAGGCCTGGCGCCATCAGTTGGAGACAGCGGACAAGAACGGGACACTGGTCTTCGCGATGGAGATCTTTATCGCAATGGGGCGAAAGTCGGGATAGTCAATGGATCAGTTGGAGGTGCGTTTCCTGGCCGAGAAGCTCGGGCTGCCCCACCCGGCACTGGTGCCGGTGGTGATAGCGGCGGCGATGCTGGGAAGCCTCGGCGTTGCGCTCAGCCTGCCGGCACTTGACGCGAGGCTGCCGGGAGGCGCCATCACCACGCAGGCCCTCATCGAGGTGGTCTGGCTACTGATTATGTGGTATGGGTTCATGGGGCACCGTCAGGCCTATCGGGATCGCTATGGTAAGCGGGCATATCTGCAGGCAGTGATAAGGTTCTTTTTGCCAGGGGGCGTGCTGATGATGGAGGGCATCATCCGCCCTGCGTTTCTATCTGGGCCGGCGCTTATTGTCCCCGCTGTTGCGGATATCCTGGGACTGTTTGGCATCACCCAGGGCGTGCTTTTGGGCCTCCGGGCCGTGAAGAGCTTCGGTCTTGCGCGAGCAGCGTTAGTGTACAGCTACTTCCCAGAAGAGGATCACCTGGTACAAAGCCGGCTCTATGCATATCTCCGCCATCCCCTTTACGCCATGATGGCGCATGTTGCCATTGGCATTGCCATGTTGAGCAACAACGCGCTTGCTCTGGGTTGTGCCTTGATCTACTTCGCGAAACTGGTGATCTGGTCCTGGCTGGAGGAAAAAGAGTTAATGGAGCGGTTTGGGCATAGCTATAAGGCATATCGCCGGCAGACGCCGGCCTTCTTCCCACGAATCAGGGACCTGCCTGGATTCTGGCGTACCCTGATCGGCGCATCCCGCACGTCGCTCCGCTGAAAACAAGCTTGTGAGCCACGCAGCGAAGCGGAGTGGCGTAAGGATGCTGGCACTCCACTGCGTTGCGTGCCTGAGTACGAACGCCGTAGGGGGAGATCGCAGTGACGACACGACTGAACGAGTTTCGCGCCTATCGCGAGCGGATGAACGAGCGTATCATGAATGCTGATCATCTGGGCATCAAGCGGTTCTTCAACCTAGATACTGCAGCATACCGCCACGGCGTCCTGGACGCACCCACCAAGGAGCTGCTGGGGCTGGTAGCCTCAGCCGTACTTCGCTGCAACGATTGTATTGACTATCATCTGATTCAGTGCGTCGAGGCCGGCTGGAGCGATGAGGAGCTGTATGATGCGCTGAACGTGGCCCTGGTGGTAGGAGGGAGCATCGTAATTCCACACCTGCGTCACGCGTTTGAGACTATCGACCTGCTGCGGGCCGAGGGAGTCGGTTGAACAACGCGCAAACGGTAATAGGGAGGTACCAGAATGAGGAGGAACATGAAACGTCTTTGGCCGGCAATCGTCCTGTTGTTGCTCGTCGCGCTGTCCGTCACGGGGTGTGGTGGGAGGTCAACGACTGACATCCTCGAAGGTATCACCGCACGTGCTGCCGATGTCGTGGCGCGGTACATGCCCCAGATCAATCTGCCACGCATCACGGTGGCGTACGACGAGACCGGTGATCCGACCATCTTTAGGATGAAAGCGTCCACGCTTCCAGACTTCGTAGGTCTCAGCGTTCTCCAGTTGTCACCCAACACGATCCAATGGCTTATGGAACGGAACGTCCAGCATGTCGAGCTGGACGTGAGTGACGCCGGCTTGTTCATCTATGTCAATGGCAAAGCCATGCCGTACCTGGCTTGGAACCGGGGAAGTTTGGCAAATGCCGGCGAATTGCTTGATCGGCTGGATCTGGTTCAGTACGACACGACGATCGCCAAAGCTGCACCCCTGCTCGGCCGGCTGGGGACGGATGTCCTCATCAAGTTCCCGGTTCAAGCGGGCGTCAAGCCCATTCCGGTGCGTGATCGCTCCCAACGTGTCCTCGCCGAACCACTACCTCTCGAGAAGCCGACAGCCATCATCCACGGGATGATCAAGTACTCCGACGATGGCGTGCCGAGCATCGCCGGCATCACCAGCCGCGAAATCGGCCAACTGGCCGTGGCCGATCTGCACTCGGTCGAGCTCACGGCCAGCCAACTCGCCCTCGTCAAGAGTGCCGGCGTCCATCAAGCGCGGGGCTATACCCGACCTGACGGATTGCACGTGGTGGTCAATGAGCGGGAGGTTGCGCACGTGGCGTACAACGAGAAGCATCTCATGAATGCCATTGACCTGTACGCCCAGCTCTTCGCGGATGATCAGGTCGAGGTACTGGCTACCTTCATGCGCAACCTGGCGCCGGACGTCTATGGCGCCGACATCGATGTGGTGGTCGAGTTCCCTACCAACCAATAATCAACCAACAGGCGAGATTCGGCGGGGGACGATCCTTGGCCGGACGCTGGGGGGCGGCGCTGGCTTGGCCGGCA
>JBHIAO010000116.1:0-13423 GCA_046758565.1 Anaerolineae bacterium | reverse complement strand
GAAAACGCAAGTTCTAATTATGTGGTTGTCAAAGTGCGGTCAAAGGTCATGCTATGCGCTGAAGTACTTGGGCTTGGCTGCGGAGGAGGAATGAGATGGATCCACTGCCCCAACTGACTGAAGCGACCATCCGCCGGCATACCGACCCGCAATCCTTCCAGCGCGGCGTGAACTACTACCACTGATCTTGCTTCCTTGTATCCGTTCAACCGCGCCGACGGAACGCACTCACCGCTCAAGCTCGCTCACAAGTTTTTTACCCCGCACCTCCCAGCGGCAGGCCGGTGATGGCGGCGATCAGCTCGGCCGTGCGGGGTACGGCATCCTCCGCCCGGCGCCGGCCCGTGAGGCAATCCTCAACCAGCGCCTGGAACTGCTCCGATACGCGGGCGAATTCGGGGATGGCGGGGCGGGCGCGGGCGATTTCCAGCAGCGGTGCAGCCCGGGCCAGAAAGCCGTTCCCTGCCTGAGCCAGGTTGCGAGCCACAGCGATCTGCGGAGGATGGTGTCCAGTGCGTTCGCAGAAGGGACCTAACACCTCCTCCCGGCCGGCCAGGTCCAGCAAGGCCAGCGCCTGGGCTGGGGCCAGTGACTGCCGATAGATCACGTAGCTCATCCCACCCACCAGCGTGGCCGGCTGACCATCGGGCGCAGCAGGAATGGGCATAAAGCCGACGTTGTCTAGGAAGGAGGGTTCGTCCCACCCAGCCAGGGAGCGAATGAAGAAGCTTTCGTAAGTACCACCGACAGCCAAGGCAGCCCCTCCCTGGGCGAAGATGCGGACCGTCTTGTCCCAGGTGTAGTCTACCACTTCTGGCGGTGCCAACTTCTCGGAATGCACCAACGAAGTCAGGAAGGCCAAGGCCTGGTGGCTTTGGGGGCTGTCCAGAACGACCCGATCGCCGGCGATGAGGTCGCCGCCGGCTGCCCACAGGAAGGGCAAAAGCTGGTATGTGGTTGTCTCACCACCCTGCCGGCCGCCCACGAAAACCAGGGGATGGGACCCCAGATCGTAGCGGGCCCGCACCGCTGCGTGCTGGAAGTGCCGGCCCACAGCCAGCAACTCGTCCCACGTGGCCGGCGGCGTCAGGCCTTCGGCCGCGAACCAGTCGCGCCGATACCAGATCACGCTGATGTCTGCACCGATAGGCACGGCGTAGGGCGTGCTGTTGTAGCGATTGGCTGCCAAGAGACCCGAGAAGAACGACTTTCCGCCCACCGAACCCCAGGCCGGATCTACCTCAGTCGGCGGTTGGAGGTAGTGCCGCTCAGCGAACTCGGCTACCCAGACGGAGTCCAACAGCGAAATGTCAGGCGCCTCGCCACGCCCAACCGCTTCGACCAGGTAGGCCCGAAGCTCCCCCAACGGCACCAGCGTAAAATCCAGATCGATTGGGTTGTCCGGATGATCGCGATGCCAGAGCTCGGCCGCCCGCTCCAGCGGTTCACGCCAGCGCTCGTCAGATAGGACGACGCGCAGTGTGATTGTGGAGGAGGCGGAGCGGGTACGGGGAGGATGGGCAACAAATGTGCCACGACCCGGGGTGCGGATCAGTAGGCCCTCGAAGACCAGTTCTTGCAGCGCCTGCCGCACCGGCGTGCGGCTGAGCTTGTATCGTGCGCATAACTCAACCTCTGTCGGAAGCCGGTCACCTGGTTGCAACTGGCCTTGCTGAATCTGCCCTTTGATGAGCTGCTTGAGTTGATAGTAGGCGGGAATGGGGACGTCGCGGTCTATCACAGCTTTGGGTTGACCTTTCTTCCAGATAACGATTGTAACATTGTAATTAACATTATAATCCAAGGTAGACATTCAGGTCAATTGGGTGCGTCGTATCATCTTGGCCTACATCTGCCATTCGGGATGGGCCAGGGCAGCCAACAGGGCGGCGCCCGGCCACGCAAACCATGCCGGGAACGCACAGCGCCGCTGTTTTCGTCGCGAGCTTCGGGTAGGGCACCATCCCAGGTGGGCCAGTAGGAGAGTCGGGCCGGCGAGCTCGGGATCGAGGGTGAGCCAGCGGGCCTGGTGTGCGCTGAGCGCGTCCGCCAGGCTGCCCTGGGGCTCGAGGTTGTCCACGGACGCGGCTATAGTGCGAGCCTCTTCCGGTGTCTGACCCAGGGCGAAGGTCAGGATAAGTTGAGCGTCCTGCCGAGGGGGCACGCTCAAGCGACCGCCACGGGTCTAGGGGTTACGAAAACGGTAGAGATCAGGACGAAAACCACGCAGGGCAGGCTCCTGGAGGCGTTGATCGCGAATCAGCCCCAGGTCGAGCTCAGCCAACACGGCGGCGGGTTGATCCTCAGGCACCACCGTTAGGAGTTCTCCTCTGGGATCGGCGACCTGGCTGCGCCCACAATAGGTAACGTCTCCCTCGATGCCCACATGGTTGACGGCCGCGACGAAGAGCTGATTGTCTTGAGCACGAGCGCGGGTGCGCAGGTCCTGGAGGTGATCGTAGCCGATGGGCACGGCAGAAGGGTTGAAGATGACTTGGGCACCGCCCAGGGCCAGCGTGCTGAAAATCGGAGGGAAAGCGGCTTCAAAACAGATGGCTATCCCCACGCGCAGCCCGTCCAGTCCAAATACCGGCAGAGTATCGCCGGAGCGAAAGAAACGGTGTTCGGCCGGGTAGAGGTGGGACTTGCGGTAGCGGCCGCTGACCCGGCCCCGCCGATCGATGAGGACGACGCTGTCGTAGAGCAGACCGGTGACCAGAGGATCGCGCTCGGCAAGTCCGGCGATGATGGCCAGGTCCAGGCGCGCAGCCAACTCCCGCAGGTGCGTCACGGTGGGGCCGGCGGGGTCGTGCGGGCCGGCCGGAACCGGCTCCGCCAGGTCGAAGAGGCTGTTGTCCAAGGCATCCAAGTGGTAGCCGGTGCTGAACAGTTCGGGCAGGCAGGCGATGTCGGCTTGGCCGGCCACCTCTGTGAGCAAGGCCTCAGCTCGATCCAGGTTAGCCGCCGGATCGCCGAGAACGCAGTTCAACTGAATGAGGGCGATGCTGATACGGTCTTTGTTGTCACCCACGAAAGCTTCCTAAAAGACGCCGACCACCGCTTTCTGTGCAAGGGCGCGGAGGTGCTCGTTATGCAGAGATGCGGAGGTGCAGAGGATAATTCTTCCTCTGTCCCCTCTGCACCTCCGCTCCCTAGCTCCTCTGCTCCTCCGCTCCCTAGCTCCCTTGCCCCCTGCTCAGAATCAGGGCAGCGCTACATGGCTGCAAATGTCGCCGTTCCCATTGACATCGGTGTCCTTCTGCCAGGGGGTGACGGCGGAGATGAGCCGATCTACGTCTGAGTGCTCACAGCTACCACCGGCATCGTCGTGTAACTCCACCGCTGTGCCCGCTGGCCAGCCCAGCACATCTACCAGCACTGTCTGCTGGGCGTCCTGCGCAGCCGCTTTCGGGTCTGCGTTTTCGAACATGACCTGCTGAACCATCTCTGTGATGGCCGAGGCGATCTGCGGCCAGGTGGGGAAGCTAGGCCGGCCATAGGCGTTAGGCGCCAGCTTCTGCAACTCCGACCAGCGATCCACACCACCTTCGTTCCAGTAGCTCTCGAACTCGCCTTCCAGACTGACGGCGAAGGACTCCTCGGTGGGCAGGTAGCCGAACCGGGTCTGCATCGCTCCCAAGATGCCTGCATCCAGCATTGCCTTGAGGAGCCCCCAGGCTACATCCGGGTGTTCTGAGGTGGCAGGGATGGCCAGGGTCCAGCCGCCGGCCATGGTGGCCGTAGTGACGTCGGGTGACGGCACCGGGAAGGCACCGATCAGACCGAGGTTGCTCATATCTGCACCGGCGTCTTTCACCCGGCCGTAGACCCAGGTGCCACCCAGCCACGTGGCGTAGCGGCGGTCGGCAAAGGCCGGCCCAAACTGGTGCTCGGTGAAGGGATCGATGCCGGCGTCTACCTGATCGCGCGTGAATTGCAGCGCACTGACCCAGGCGTCACTGTCGAAGGTGGAGATCCAGGCTTCAGCGGCACCCTGCTGCTCAGCTAGGTCCGTGTTGACGTCCACCCCGATGTCACCACCATTCATCCAAGCGTAGGGTAAAGTCCAGTCAGCGATCCACGGCTGTCCAATCAGCAAGCAGCCCTCGATACCCTGATCGCCCAGCGCCTCGTCGAGCTTCTGGCAGCTCTCGATGTACCCTTCCCAGGTCAGCATGTCAGTAGCCGGAGCCACGCCGGCTTCCTCCACCAGATCCTTCCAAAACCACAGGACGCGGGCATCGGTCCACGCCCAGATAGCATGCCAGCCTCCCTGGTACAGGGTAGCCGCCCGGTGGGCGGGTAGCCAGTCAGAGAGCCCATCGAGGTCACGCTCGATGCGGTCCGTCAGGTCAAGGGTGAAGCCGGCCGCCGCAAACTCGCCTACCTCAGGTTGGTCCAGGGAGACGATGTCAAGCGGTGTACCGGCAGTAGCCGCTGCGCGGAGTTGGGTCAGGCGGTCGCCGAAGGGCAAAATCTGGGCGTCAACCTCGACGTCGATGTTGGGGTTTTCAGCCTCGAACTTCTTTTCGGCTTCGCTCAGCAAGAAGTTCCAGCGCTCTTCGGGTGCCACCAGGATCACCGACAGCGTGACTTTCTCTTTGGCCGGCTTCGCCTCTGCCGGGGGCGCCTTTGTCGCTTCAGGCTGCGGCGCCGGCGTTGGGACGGCGCAGGCTACGAGAACAAGCAACAGGGTAATCAGGATCACGGGGAGAGGTTTATTCCACTTCATTGTCTTCACTCCTCCTTCCTTCCTTGTTGTTGAAAAGCTCAATCTATGAGCGTCGCATGGGCCGAGAGCAAGGTCAAGATATCTGTGCGGTTTCTGTCTTTTTGCTCACCTCCTATCGAGAGTGTAAGGCACCGGCCTGGCTCGGTCATTTGACCGCTCCTACGGTCAGGCCTTCGATGAATTGGCGCTGGAAGAAAACAAACAGCATCACAACGGGTAGCATGCCGATCACCACGCCGGCGGTCAGGGGACCCCAATCGGTGCGCTCCAAACCCAGGAAAGTGTACATCGCTGCCTGCCAGGTCCGCATGCTGGCAGTAGAGGTGAAGGTGGCGGCAAAGATGAAATCATTCCAACTGAAGCGGAAGGCGAAGATGCTGGCCACTGCTATGCCCGGCCAGGTCAAAGGCAGCGTCACCCGCCAGAACGCCGTCCAGCCGGTGGCCCCGTCCACCATGGCGGCCTCTTCCAGATCCTGGGGGATGGTGTCGAAGAAGTTCTTGAGCAGCCACACGTTCAGGGGCAGGATCAACGCCTGATAGGGGATGATCAACCCCTGATAGGTGTTTAGCCAGCCGAGTTCCTGTAGCATGACGTACAGAGGAATGATGTTGACCGAGACCGGGATCATGAAGATACCCAAGACGACACCCATGAGGAGGCGCTTACCGGGGAACTCGTATCGGGAGAAAGCATAGCCGGCCAGGGCGCTAATCAGTACCGACAGAGCCGTGCTCCCGCCGCCAACGATGAGGCTGTTGATCAGCGCCCGCAGCAGCTTCGGGCTGCCGAGGAGCCGGGCGTAGTGTTTGAAGGTAACGGCGTCTGGAAAAAGCCGGGGGAGGCCGGCCGGGTGGAGTGAGGCCGATAAGACAACCAGGAACGGTACCAGCACGATGGCGGCGTAGCCGGCCAGGAAAAGGTAAAGCAATACCATTCGGCCGACCTTAGCTTGTCGGAAGGTCAACAGCGGCGCCCGGGTCGGCACTGCTTCCGCACGCGTCGAAGGCGTCGCAGTTTCCATTATGTCTCCCTCCGTAGCGTCCGCACATAAACGGCGGCAGCCACCAGGTTGAACACAAAGAGCATCACACCGATCGACGAGCCGACCGAGAAATTCCCAAACTCAAAGGCGTAGCGGTACATGTACAACGAGGTGGTCGTTGTCGCATATACCGGCCCGCCTTTGGTCATGGCCAGCGGCAGCGCGAATAGGTTGGTGGTCCACATAGTGATCAGAATGAGATTCAACGCGGCAAACGGCGCGATCAGAGGCCACGTAATCCACCGGAAACTCTGCCAGCGATTGGCCCCATCTACAGCCCCGGCTTCATGGACCTCAGGATTGATCGTCGTCAGCGCTGAACCCAGCATCAGCATGGTGAAAGGAGTGCCGAACCAGACATTGGTCAATACGAGCGACCAGATAGTGGTGCCAGGGTTGCCCAACCACTTTATGGCCGGCAATCCCACTAAGGTGATGAGTTTGTTTAGTGCCCCGGTCGGCTGATAGAGGTACAACCAAATGTAGGCGACGACCAAATCGGACAGGATCCAGGGGAAGGCGATAAGGACGCGAAACAGACCCCGGCCTTTGATCCGGTTGGTCAACGCCAGCGCTAACGCGAGTCCCAGCCCAAACTGGCCCAGGATACTCCCGCCAACGAATTGCACACTGACTTTCAGTGATTTGTAGAATTTGCGGGGGAAGATACTGTCTCCAAGCAACGATCGATAATTTTCCAGCTCGACAAACGACCATTCCTGGTTGAAGCTCGCAAATTGGACGTCGTGAACCGAAATGTATCCGTTCCACAGGATAGGGTAAACAAACAGGAGCAGCAGCGTGAGCAACGCTGGAAGAATGAGAAGATATGGTGTGACTGCGGCTTTCGTTCTCATGATTGAATGCTTCTCTCGAGACACCCGAAGCACGAAGCAGCAACCCCATGTCGGCGGCGGTAGAATCGGGTTGGAAGCTCACCAACGCCGGTCCACATAGACATTATATAATATTGTAATGATAAATCCGTCTCTATAGTACCATAACCCGCAGGGGTTGTCAAGGGGGTTGCCGGCCATTTTTCTGAAAGATGAGAGAGACAACCTGGTCTCTCGGCTGGAGAGGCCTTTTTTGTTGAAGGGATGCGCTAACCGTGGAACGCACCATTGAGTGGCACAGCGGCGTTGTTCGCATGGTCGATCAACGCAAGCTGCCAAGCGTTAATTCCATCGGGAGCAACGGTGCTCCACCACTGCAACGCCGGTTCTCCCTGGCTGCGGTCGACTGCGGCACGGCCCTGGGTGTCATTCGGGCGGCTCACGAGCAGGGCAAAGACATCCGCGTGCTCGTGGATGAGACGCGGCCCCGGCTTCAGGGTGCCAAGCTGACCACATGGGAGCTCAAGCGCCTCGGCATCCCTCAGACCCTCATCGCCGACAACGCGGCCGGCTATTTCCTGCAGTCGGGTCAGGTCAATGCCGTCATTGTGGGCGCTGATCGGGTGGCACGCAACGGTGACGTTGCCAACAAAATCGGCACGTATGATAGGGGATGAAGGTCACCGACAGCACAGGCAACCCACCACCGGGCAGGTCGAACCCTTGACTGTCACGCGCAGTGATGGGACAACGGCGACCTACGGCGCCCGTTTCGTGGCCGAAGGTGCATGGCCGCTGGGGACCTACACGGCGACTGTTTGATGCGGTTGGGCCAGTGGGCCGCGAACTCGTCGAGGGATGGCTTGTCAGCGAAGTAGAACAGATGGCTGGAGCAGCGGCAGTCTGAGGCACCGAAGCCGGCCACCGGCTCAGACGCACGCGGCAATCCGCGCACAGCGGCAGCCCAATCACACTCCAGACGTTCCGCGGATCTCGTCCACCAGATTTCAACCAACGTGACCTGTGCCCGCAGGTAATCGATGTGCCAGTGGAGCTTTTTGCCGTCGGTCCGGCAATGACGACGCAGCCGGCCGGCCAGCCCATTCAGCGCACTCCCGACGTACAGGTAGTAGCCGGCATCCAGACCGAACGTCCCGAGAGCACCGACTACAACCTGTGCCGGGGAACCGATGTGCATAACCAAGACATAAGTCCCTGGAGCCCCGCGGTCGATGCACGACAGGCTCACGTCGACACGATCCCTCAGGCACTTACTGTTTAGGCCGCACTGATCACTGATTACTGCTTACTGGTCACTGGATTCCCACGTCACGTCGCCGCACAGGTCAGCCGGCTTTTCCCGTGCCTCGAAACGGGCGTACTGGGCTTTCGCCTGACCAATGGTCACCGGCTCGCCGTGGCCCGGATGGACCACCATCTCATCCGGTAGTTCGAATAGTTTCTTTGTGACCGTTTCAAGGATCTGCTGGAAGTCCTCAGGCGTGTCAGTGTGGCCTGGCCCGCCAGGAAAAAGCACATCACCACCGATGAGATCGTCTCCGATCAGGAAACTCACGTGGCCGGGGGCATGTCCCGGCGTCTCGATGACGCGGATCACGTGGGGACCCAGCTTCACCACATCGCCATCATGGAGCTCGTTATCTGGCGGATCCACGAGCGGGCCGGCGGCGTCAGGGTGTGCTGCCACAGGCGCTCCCGTCGCTCCCGCCACTGCCGACAATGCGCCGATGTGATCGGGATCGCTATGCGTCAACAGGATCTGCGGGACTCGCCCGCCGCCTGTGGCTGCCAGGATGGCATCAGGGTCGGCGCCAGGATCGATAATGATGCTGTTGCCGCTTCCCGCATCAACCAGGACATAGGCGTTCATCGGCCACGGGCCGACGACCACTTTGCGAATATCAATTGAGGACTCGTTTGGCATGGGCTTCACCTTTCCACTGCATGGCGACACAGATTCTGCAAGATCCAGTTCAGCCAGGGTCACGTCTTCCAGGTTAACGCCGAACACGGTGGCGAAGTGCTTGGCGACGGCTCGCCGGACAGCGTCCATGTCAACAGGTTCGTCAAGGGCTTGCCGCATGCCGATGACGCCCTTGCCACGCAACCCACACGGCACGATGAGGTCGAAGTGGGACATGATGGGGTCAACGTAGAGCGCGAAGCCGTGGTAGGATACCCACTCCTCGATGCGGGCACCGATGGCGACGATCTTGTCCTTGCCAACCCACACACCGGTGTCGCGACCGGTACGTGCCTCGGCCTCGATGCCAAAGTCCGCCAGCACGCCGACCAGGACTTCCTCCAAAGACCGTATGTACCAGCCAACATCCTTTCGATGATTACGAAGGTTGAGGATCGGGTAACCCATGAGTTGACCAGGGCCGTGATACGTGACATCGCCGCCCCGCTCGACGCAGCGCACCTGAATGCCCAGTTCATCGAGGAACTCGGGGGCGGCGATGATGTTTGTCTCGTCCGCCTGCCGGCCAAGGGTGATTACGGGCGGATGCTCTAGCAGGATCAAGACATTATCCAGTTCACCAGACTTGCGCGCCTCAACGATTCGATGTTGCAGCTCCAGGCCATCGTCATACGCTACCAATCCTAGATTCAACAAGTACATCACTAAATCTCCAAGGTGATCATGATTTCATTCTGGCGAGCTTGGTGTCTGGGTAGCCCGAGGTTGAACGACTATAGCTCCACCAGATGCGCTGACCGGTATCGCCTGTCCATTTGTGTCTGATAGGTCCACACTCAGGTCAAGATCCGAAGTCCCGCGACCGACTGCCTGCAGGGTAAAGGATGCCAGGGTGCCTGACCCATCGGGGTAAGGTCCAGGCCGCAGCACAATTGCCCCGATGATTGCTTCACCAGCCGTGTTATTCACTTTCGGGCCGGCGACGAATACAGATCCACCGGCGCTGGCCAGGAATCCAGCATTGTTCACATCTTGGACGATGACCACCGACGGATCAAACCGCAGTTCGATCTGGTAGCCGGCCAGATCCACAGCACACGAGATGAGCGCGCTCACGGTGAATCTGTCACCCTCGGTCGCGAGCTTCGCAACCGGGCCGACACGGACAGCCGCCGAGGTGCAGGAACTCGGCGTCGGAGTCGGGGGCTGTGACGTCGTAGCTGGCGACGGTCGCGGGCCGGGCACCGGCGTGGCCGGCACCGGCGTCGGCGAAAAGGTTGGTGTCGGCGTCGATCGCAACGTTGGCGTCGGCGGGCGCACCACCAGCGTGGATGCGCTGAGGGTATCGCGCGTTGCCGCGGCAGTAGGGCTCGGGGGCAGACCCGCCGGCGGGACGATGCCAGTGGGACCAGACGTGGTCATCGGTTGTGGCGTCCCTTTGCTGAGGTCAACAACAGTTGCTGTGCGCCTCAATGGGGGTACCACTGTCACTGTCCGCAGTAAGGTAGGCTCATCATCCGCGGTCAGCGTTATCGAGGGCTCCGGTGTCCCGGTCGGTGTCGGCGTGGCCGTCTCGGCAACCGTGGGTGTCGGTGTCTGCTCTACCACTGTCGGTCGATTGATCTGAAAGAGAAAGAATATCAGCAGCATCAGCGCGACGAAAAATATGGCGAACCTGATGTTCTTGGCCAACTGGGCGTAGCAGCCCCGTGCATTCGCCGGCAGGTAAATCTCAATCTTGTCACGCCCGATGACATCTTGAGCGTCGACCTCACTCTGATCGAAGTCGATGCCACCCGAGCGTTCGGGTGGCTCCCATATGTCGTTCATCGTCTTCCCTTTCGCCGGAGCAGGAGCAGACCCCTTGTACCTCTCATGAACGACGAGAGATGTCCGTAGTTACGCCACGTGTTGCGACTGTAGCGCAACTCTCGGCTAGAATAGGGTCTGTCGGCGCTGGCACCGGAACCGGTGCCAGGAAGTGCGAAACGCCCTTTTATGTAAACTCAAGTCCCGAGAACGGAACCCGCGAAATCGCGCTGGCCTCTCGCAAAGGCATCGATTTCCATGTCTCGCTTGCCGGCTAACTGCACCTTCTGCAGGAGCACAGCACCATCACCGGCTGCCACAGCCAGACCTTGATCGGTCTCTATTACCTGGCCTGGCTGGGCATCACCGGTGTTCGCATCGATCGCCCGGGCTCTCAGCAGCTTGAACAGCCGGCCATTAAGGTAGGTATACGCACCAGGCCACGGATCGAAGGCCCGAGTCATGCGAGCAATGCGGGCTGCCGGCTGGGTCCAGTCGATCTCGCCGTTCTCCTTCTTTAGCATGTACGCATAGGTGGCGGCGGCATGATCCTGTGGCTGCGCTTCGATCTCGCCGGCTACCCACTGTGGCAGCGTCTGGATCAGGAGGTCGGCACCCAGCTCGGCCAGGCGCTGCGTGAGGGACCCTCGAGTATCATCGGGCTGGATAGGGGTGGACCACTGGGCCAGGACGGGTCCATGGTCCATTTCCTCGTCCATGAGCATGATGGTGACCCCTGTCTGTTCGTCGCCGTTGAGAATCGCAGCCGCGACCGGTGCTGCACCACGGTACCTGGGCAGCAGCGACGCGTGAACGTTCACGGAGCCGTGTGGCGGAATTTCCAGGACCGTTGCCGGCAGAATCAGACCATAGGCTGCCACCACAATGATATCCGGTGCCAGGTCACGCAAGGTGTCAATTATCTCGGGATTCTTGCGCAAGCGCCTGGGTTGCAGGACCGTTATGTTATGTTCCTGGGCAACCCGCTTCACCGGTGGCGGTTCGGGCTCGCGTCTACGGCCGGCCGGTCGATCCGGCTGGGTGACAGCCGCCACGACGTCAAAAGCCTCACCCTCGATGAGCTTCCGCAGCGACGACACAGAGAACGCCGGCGTTCCCATAAAAACGACTCGCATTGTCATGACCGCTATTGTAGCACATATTATGTAGTTCTGCAAGGGAACTTAACGGTTGCAGAGTCGGCCAGCTTCCTCTATAATATCGAACATGAGTCACGAGACGCGCACCGGGATGGGCCGCTACCGCTGGGAGGTTGCACCGCCGGCACCGCCGGCTCACCTCAAGCGCGTTGGCGACCCTTCGACAAGCTCAGGACAGCGCCTGGACCCGCTGGTAGTGCAGATCCTCTACGGCCGGAATCTGATCGAGCCCCACGACATCTACGCCTTCCTAGAAGACACTCCCGAAGATGATAACCCCTTCCGGCTCCGTGGCATGAATGAAGCGGTGACGCGCGTCCGGCAGGCCATCCGCCAAGGTGAGCGGATCGGCGTGTACGGCGACTTTGACGTGGACGGCGTGACGTCCACGGCGCTGCTCATTCAGGTGCTGCGGAGCCTGGGGGCCGACGCCGAACCATACATCCCCCATCGGATTGAGGAAGGCTATGGTCTGAATATGGGCGCGCTGGAGGAGCTGGCCGACCGGGGCATCAGCCTGGTCATCACCGTCGACTGCGGCGTGCGAGCTGTCGAGGAAGTAGCACACGGCCGGCGCCTGGGGCTGGATCTGATCATCACCGACCACCACGAGCCACCCCGGGAACTGCCACCAGCCCTGGCGTTGATTAATCCGAGGCAGCCAGGATGCCGCTACCCTTTCAAGAATCTCCCCGGTGTTGGCCTGGCCTTCAGAATGGCTCAGGCTCTGCTGCGCGTGGAAGGCCGTGTGCCTCTCCGGGGAGCCGGGGAGCGGAGGAGCAGGGGAGCGGAGGAGCGGAGGAGCAGCCCGGCGCATGTTACCGAAGAGGATTTGCTGGATCTGGTGGCTCTCGGTGTGGTCGCTGATCTTGCCTTGTTACTAGGCGAAAACCGGACGCTGGTGCGCCGCGGCCTGGCGATCTTGAATCGCGCAAAGCGGGTCGGCGTGCGCGCGCTGATGGAAGTAGCCGGCGTGAAACCCGGTCAGGTCGGTTCCGAAACCATCGGGTATGTGCTGGGCCCTCGGCTAAACGCCGCCGGCCGGCTGGATCACGCGATGCTGGCCTATCGCTTGCTGGTTACCCAGGATCCGGCAGAGGCGCAGCAACTGGCTGCGAAACTGGACGCCTGCAACCGAGAGCGTCAGGCGCTGACCGCGGAAGCCCTGGCAAAGGCACTCATGCAGATCGAGGGCGAAGAAGAGGCCCTCTTCCTAATGGTTGGGGGCGAGGATTTCGCGCCCGGCGTTGTTGGGCTGGTGGCCAGCCGGCTGACCGAGCAGTTCTACCGCCCGTCCCTGGTGCTGGAACTCGGCGAACAGGTGAGCCACGGCTCGGCGCGCAGCATCCCCGAGTTCAACATCGTCCAAGCCCTGGACGAGGTAGCGGATTTGCTGACAAAGTACGGAGGACATGCAATGGCGGCGGGCCTGACGGTTTCCACTGACAAGCTGGAAGCGCTGCGGACGCGACTGTACGAGATCGCAGGCCGGGAACTCGCCGAGGTAGATCTGGTGCCCACGCTGATGATCGATGCCGAATGGCCGCTATCGCGGTTGGCGCCGCGGACTTTCCACGCCATCACCGACCTGGAACCCTTCGGCGTGGGAAATCCAGCCCCGCTACTCCTGGCTCGAGACGTCACCTTGCGCGGCTGTTCGGCAGTCGGCGAGGAACAGAACCACTTACGGCTCAAGCTGGAACACAACCGCATCATCTGGGATGCCATGGCGTTTCGCCAGGGTCACTGGGCAAACAACATGCCTGAACGCATCGACATTGTATACACACCCAAAATCGAGGTATGGAACGACCAGGAGCGGTTGCGGCTCGAAGTCAAAGACATGCGGCCGAGCGTGATGCGTGATGCGTGAAACGTGATGCGTGTAACGTGATG
>JBHIAO010000115.1:0-13500 GCA_046758565.1 Anaerolineae bacterium | reverse complement strand
TGCTTCGAAATCCCGCGAGCCAAAAGCATTTGAAACGCTCCGTCTATCTGGCAGCTCGTGGCGATAGTGGGAATGGCAAAATCTCTGCGTTCATGGTATACTGGGGGCGGAGAACACGGATGTGCAGGATGAAACGGCTCAAGGGTTGACCAGGGCTTCGCCCAGGGTGATGCAGTCAGCGATCAGCGTGGGCAGATTGGGGGCCTGGAAGCGGATGCCTGGGGCAGGCTTGCGGTTGTGCTTGATGTCAGGAGATTCGTGTAGGTGATGGGGAAAGGTGCTTGCAGTTCGCGCACACGCAGTTCCAGGCCGTTGTGAAACCACACACTTCCTTTGACCAGCCCAGCAGTCGCACTCGTGGTAAAGAGGTAAAGTGACGATGACGCGATCTCAGGGTACTGCTGGGGAAGCGTGTAGAGTAAGTGCTCATACGCCAGACGCGAGAATTTAGGCATCAGGCCAGCTCCAGGACAGGTTCCTCCGGGAGCAGTTCAATCGCTTCGCCAGTAGCCTGGCTGCGCAAACGCTCCAGTCGCTGCCGCGACAATTGCTCCAACACCGCCTCCCGCTTGAGCTTGAGCTTGTAGTAACCAGCCCACTCGGAGAAGTCTGCGCGATGCTGGCCATCGTCCAACAAGCCTTGGGAATAGAGCTTGTAGAAATCGGCTGAGCTGATCCAATAGCGCTGCTCGAACTTGCGCAGCACTTGATCAGCCGCCTGCAAGTCGTCCAGGATATCGCTAAGAGTAATAGTCGCCATTTCACTCACCTCGTCAGTTGTTTGAATCTGCTCTTAATTATACCCCAAAACGGGAAGGTGTACAAATGAGAAATCTGCTCTGCCCCACCGACCTGGGCATCATCATGAGCTATCAGTGCCAGTGTGCCTGCAAGCACTGCCTCTATAACTGCGGCCCGCGCTGGAAGGAATGGATGTCGCCTCAGACGCTGCAGGAGGCACTGCAGGCTACTCGGGCCTGGAATCATCGCTTCCAGGTGCACCTCACCGGCGGCGAACCGTTCCTGAACTTCCCCCTTCTCCTGGAAGGAGCCCGGCTGGCAGCGGAGCTGGGTATCCCCTGTTACGTCGAGACTAACGCTGGCTGGTGCCTTCGGGAGGAGGATGTAGCCAAGAAGTTCACCGCCCTGAAAGATGCAGGACTCAACGCTGTCCTGATCAGTTGCTCGCCCTTCCACGCGGAGAAGATCCCGCCCGCCCGAACCTTCCTGGCCATCCGCAAGGCGCTGGAGGTGTTCGGCCGGCAGAGGGTGATGGTCTACATGACTCACTGCCTGGAGCAAGTTCAGCTCTTCGATGTGGAAAAGACCACGCCCATCGAGCGCTACGTGGAAAGGTTCGGGCGGGAACGGGCAGGAAGGATGCTCTGGGATGGCTACAGCATCATCTCCGGAGGGCGGTCAGGATACGCCCTGGGGCACCTGACCCGCAAGCGGCCTGCAGCGGCCTTCCAGGGCCAGAGCTGCTTCCTGGAGATCATCCACGCCCACCATTCGCACTTCGATCTGTACGGCAATTACATCTCGTGGTTCTGCGGGGGGCTCACTGTAGGCGACTGGCACAGCCTGCCCCAGATTCTGAAAGACTTCCAGAACTACCGCTTCCCGCCCCTGGTGGACATCCTGGTTCGCTCCGGCCCCTTCGCCCTGTTCGAGACGGCCAGGGCGGAGTACGGCTACCAGGAGCTGCCCCAGGGCTACGCCGGCAAGTGCCACCTGTGCGTGGATGTGCGGAGGTGTCTCTACCAGCGGGCAGAGTTTGCGGAGCTGCAGCCGGGAGGGTTCTACGAAGACGCTATTCTGAACCTCAGCCTTGACCTCGGCTGAGCCAGCATCTCCACGCAAAATTCACGCAAGATTCACGCCATTTTCACCCACAAAACCCTCAAGCTGTGCTACACTAGGGTTGTGCCAAACTATTGTGCTATCCAGGCTTTGCTCTCCTTGACAAATCCACCGACGTCGCTTATAATATCATCAGCCTCGCCTCTACCGATAAAGGCAAACCCATCGAAAGGTGGAGACGCAAAGCCACGGGTCTACGTTAGCAGATGGCAAGCATACGAAAGCTGTCGGCCATCAGCTCTCAGCTAACAGGACAGCCGGGTTGCCGAAGATCAGGCATCGAAGCGTGCTGTCTGAGCAAATCGCCGTGGCAACACGCTTTTTTTCTTTTCTCATCAAAATGGTCCAAAGGAGACATCACGATGAAGGCAAGGCACTTTCTTTCAGGCAAAAGGTTTGCAGCCGTTTTCACCGGTCTAGTTTTTTGCGCGGGCTTGTTTTCGCTTCCCGGCGCTCTGGCCGTCCCTCCTGCAGCCACATCCACTTTAGATCTGACGCCAACTGCTACGGCGGCGCCTACCCTCAATGAGATTAGATTGACCGAGGAGAATAATGGCTGCCTGGCTGAACTCGGCGAGGATCAGGTCTTGATTATCAGCCTGGAGAGCAATCCATCCACCGGCTACTTGTGGGAAGTAGCGGAGATAAACGAGAACGTACTGCATCAGGTGGGAAAGACCGAGTTCGAGCAGACGTCACCCCTGCTTGGTGCTCCAGAGAAGCAGATTCTACGCTTCAGGCCGGTAGGTGCGGGCCAGAGCACCCTTAAGTTGGTCTACCATCGCCCCTGGGAAAAGGACGTGGAACCAGCTAAGGAATTCTCCATCCAGGTGCTTGGGCAACCAGCCACTGTACCAGAGAAAGGGTTGTCGAAGCCCGCTGTGGATGAGTTTATGCATTTGGAACTTCCCAAGCAGCAGTCCCCCTGCGTCCCAGGCCAGCTAATCGTCAAGTTCAAAAGAGGTGTCCCTATGAACATGCGAAGCCAGGCCCTGGCCGCCAATCAGATGACTCTCGTCAAGACCTTGCTGTTGCCGGATTATGCCTTAGTAGAATTCGACCCCGCAGAGGACGTTCGCCTCATGGCAGCTTCACTGCTGGATGATCCCTCCATCGAATCCGCCGAGCCGAACTACTACCGGTATGCCAACTTCACCCCCAACGATACGTATTACTCTTATCAGTGGCACTTCCCCATGGTCCAGATGCCTTCTGCCTGGGACAAGTCGAATGGGGCAGGAGTAACTGTGGCCGTGATTGACACCGGCGTTGCCTATGAGGATTATGGTCCCTATGCGCAAGCCCCAGACCTGGCTGGAACTGCCTTCGTAGCCGGATGGGACTTCGTCAACGAGGACAGCCATCCCAACGACGACTACAGCCACGGCACCCACGTCGCCGGCACCACCGCCCAGACCACCAACAACGGCATGGGGGTGGCCGGGATAGCCTACGGCGCCAACATCATGCCCGTCAAGGTGTTGGATAGCAGTGGGAGTGGCACGGACCAAGAGGTTGCGGACGGGATGGTGTGGGCTGTCAACCATGGAGCTCAGGTGCTCAACCTCAGTCTGGGTGGCCCCGCCCCCTCAAGCGTCTTGGAGAACGCGGTGAACTACGCCTACGATAACGGGGTCACCGTCGTTGCCGCAGCAGGCAACGACAACTCCAATGTCGGGTACCCCGCCGCCTACGAGAACTGCATTGCCGTGGGCGCTGTTCGTTACGACGAGACCCGCTCCTATTACTCCAACTACGGCCCCGCCCTCGACCTGGTTGCGCCGGGCGGCGATGTTTATGCGGACCAGAACAACGACGGTTACGGTGATGGCGTCCTCCAGCAGACGTTCAATCCTAACACTCAGGATTACACTGATTTCGGCTATTGGTTCTTCCAGGGCACCTCGATGGCTGCGCCCCACGTCTCGGGGGTTGCCGCCCTGCTGATGGCTTATGGTAATGCCACCACGCCCGATGAGGTGCGAGCGGCGTTGGAGAATACGGCCAAGGACAAGGGTACCGCGGGATGGGACGTGGAGTATGGGTATGGGTTGATCCAGGCAAATGATGCTCTGAATTACGGGGACACACCGACAGTTACCGTCTCACCAACACCTACCAGCACCTCCACACCCACGCCAGGCGATCCCTCGCCACTCCCGGCCGCCTTTGACTGGCGAACTCAGGGAGGAGTCACCTCCGTCAAGAATCAGGGTTCCTGCGGAAGCTGTTGGGCCTTTGGTACAGTGGGCCCGTTGGAGGCCAATATCAAGATCAAAGATGGAGTTGAAAAGAATCTCTCCGAGCAGTATCTCGTTTCCTGCAACACAAATGGCTGGGGCTGCGATGGTGGGTGGTGGGCTCACGATTACCATGAGTGGAAGAAACCATCGGGCGAGCCCGACGCGGGGGCGGTTTATGAGGCCGATTTCCGCTACGTGGCCTGGGACGCATCTTGCAACCCACCCCATACACATCACGAGAAGATTGATTCCTGGGCCTACGTGGAGAGCTCATGGAGTGTTCCAGACCCTGAGGCCATAAAACAAGCCATTTATGACTATGGGCCCGTTTCGGCTGCCGTCTGCGTAAACTCCGCTTTTCAAAGCTATTACGGCGATGTTTTTCTAGGCCCTGAGTGTACGAATGTAAATCACGCTATCACCCTGGTCGGTTGGGATGACACTAAAGGAACAAATGGGGCATGGATCTTGAAAAATTCCTGGGGTACAGGCTGGGGTGACAACGGCTATATGTACATTGGATATGGGGTCTCCCTGGTGGGATATTCCGCAAACTACGTTATCTATGGCCCTGCAAGTCCCACAGCAACGCCTACCACCACACCGACATCTACCGACACACCTACCAGCACGCCTACCAGCACTCCATCGCCCACCAGCACGCCCTGTGTCCTCTTTGGTGACGTAGACGGCGATGGGGACGTGGATATTGATGACATCACGCAGGTAGCCAGCCACTGGAGTTGCCAACTTGGCGAAGGCTGCTATGATGATACCTACGATGTGGATAACGATGATGACATAGACATCGTAGACATCATGCTCGTGGCGGCGCATTGGGGAGATACCTGTGGGTAAGGGATAGGATAGCCGGGCTGCCGAGGCAGGACATGGCGTAACGTGCTTTTCGGAAGCGAGCAGTCCGGAGAGCACGTTTTTTATGCCATGAATCGCAGGGAAGGTTCCCCAGGTGCCTACATCCCGAAAGGAAGGGCTTTGAAAAAACCGATCATCCTTTGCCTTTGCTTGACCTTTGCTATAGGATTGCTTTTCTCCCATTCCCTCTCTGCCATGGCCGACTGCCCCACGTTCATCGCCCCCGCTCAGCTCGGCACGGTGGAATCGAGCCTGCTGGCCGAGATCTCCGGCGTCGCCGCCAGCCGCAAGAACGCCGACGTGCTTTGGGTTCACAACGACTCAGGCGACTCGGCGCGCATCTATGCCATGAGCATCCAGGGCAGACACCTGGGGATCTATGATCTCGTCGGAGCCAGCGCGACCGATTGGGAAGACATCGCCGTCGGGCCGGGGCCGACGGAGGGACAGGATTACATCTACGTCGGCGACATCGGCGACAATGCGCGCCAGCGGCCATCGGTGACCGTCTACCGCGTCGCCGAACCGTCGGTCAGCGCCACCCAGGATCCGGTGACCGTTGACCTGGATAGTGTTGACGCCCTGCCCATGCAGTACCCCGGCCCCGCGGTCTTCGATTGTGAAGCACTGCTGGTTGATCCGGTGAGCGGAGATATTTTCCTGGTGACGAAGGACCGGGCCGGCGAGGGGGCGGCCCACGTTTTCCGCAATCCGGCCCCGCACACGCCCGGCGTTTTGGTGACCCTTGAGCTGGTGGACAGCATTCCTCTGCCCTCCCAGGTCACGGGGGGCGACGTCTCACCCTCCGGCGACGGCGTTCTCCTGCGGCTTTACTTTCAGGGTTACTACTGGCCCCGCGCCACGGGCACGAACCTCTGGGAAGCCTTCTCAGGCACTGACTGCCCGCTGCCTCTGGCCACAGAACCCCAGGGCGAGGCCATCGCTTTCGCCGCCTACGGTCTGGACTACTACACGATCAGCGAGGGCGCTTCCCAGCCGGTCCATTTCTACGAACAAGACACCTCCACGGTTCTGGTCCCAACCGGCTCGACCTGGAGGTACCTGGATGATGGCTCGGACCAGGGCGCGGCCTGGCGCCAGACGGATTACGATGATTCGGGATGGGCGGCGGGGCCGGCGCAACTGGGCTATGGCGACGGCGACGAAGCGACGGTGGTGAGTTATGGAGGCGATTCAGGAAACAAGCACGTCACCACTTACTTCCGTCACAGCTTCGACGTGGAAGACGCCTCGATCTTCGAGAGCTTGACGCTCCGCGTTCTCAGGGACGACGGCGCTGTCGTCTATCTAAACGGGACGGATGTTTTTCGCACGAACATGCCCGACGGAGCCATCAGCTACAGCACCCTCGCCGCTTCGACCGTCTACGGTAGCGATGAGTCGGCGTTTTTCACGACCAGCGTTGACCCCGGTATTCTGAATGACGGCCCGAACGTCCTGGCGGTAGAAATCCACCAGGCCGCCGTGACCAGTTCCGACACCAGTTTTGACCTGGAACTGCGGGGCCAGGAAAGCGGCGGCGACCAGTTCACCTTTGCGGTCACCGCTGATATGCGAAGGTACTCTGGGCCATCGTACGATTCGTCCCAGTATTTCAGGGGAGCCTGCGAAGCCATCGCCACGCGAGGCAGAAGCGCTTTCATGGTCAGCCCCGGCGACATTGATCCCACCAGCGACGTGCGCTGGACCATAACCTCAACCCTGGGCCTGACTTACACCTGGTACCCCGGGCCAGGCAATCACGAGCTCCCCGGCGGCGGCTACGAATCCTATTATGGAGCCAACATGGACTGGCTGCGCAGCTACGATTACGGTGCCGTGAACCCCGGCCCAGCGGGTTGCCCGGAGACCACCTACTCCTTTGACTACCAGAACGCGCACTTCGTGATGCTCAACGAGTATTGCGACACCGGCGGTGACACGGTCAGGGACGGCGATGTGCCCGATCACCTGTACGACTGGCTGGTTGCCGACCTGAGCGCCACCGACAAGACCCACGTCTTCGTTTTCGGCCACGAGCCTGCCCATCCCCAGCCCGACGCCGATAACGGGCGAATACGTCACCTGGGGGACAGCCTGGACAAATACCAAGCCAATCGCGATCGGTTCTGGAACCTGTTGAGGGACGAGAGGGTTATCGCCTACTTCTACGGTCACACCCACAACTACAGCGCGGTTGAGATAGATGGCGTCTGGCAGTTGGACGCTGGCCACGCTCGCGGCAAGGGAGACACCGGCGCACGCAGCACTTTTATCATGATTAGTGTGGATGCCAACGGTGTCACGTTCAAGACCTATCGTGATGATGCCAACGGCGGGGCCTACACCCTCGCCCACACTGGGATCCTCAGGGAATGTGTTGCTGGCTATGACCTGGACTGCGACTGCGTCGTGGACATCGCCGACATCATGCTGGTGGCCGGCCGCTGGCACAGCTCGGTGGGCGATGACGGCTACTACCCGGCCTACGACCTGGACGACGACGGCGACATTGACATCGTGGACATCATGCTGGTGGCTGTGCACTGGGGGGAAACCTGCGGAGGCGCTTCATGAAGAGGTTATTCATCACCTTCCTCGGCGTATCAGTATGCCTTGCCCTCTACCTTGCAACTGGGATGGCCGCGCCGACCGTCTCTGGCTCAGGCGTGCTCCTGCACACCACGCTGGACGATGCCACAGCTATCACGTCGCCCGAAGTTGGTGTAGGCGGCACCGCCACTTTGCTCCCGGAAGACTTTGTAGCTGCCCAGGTGGGCAACGGTGCCCAGTTCGTCGGCTCGGGCAAAGTCGCCACCTTCCCGGCCATCGTCGGTGCGGCCCAAAACGTCGAGCTAGACCGGGGCGAGCTCGAATTCTGGTATCGTCCCAACTACGACGCCGCTGCCGACGACACCACCCACGCGCTGGTCGTCATCGGCGATCTCTACAATGTCCCGCGTCTCAGCGTGACGGAGAGTGACAGGTTCAGCCTTTCTGTGGTCACGTCGGATTGGACCGATTACACCGCCTGGACTGACTGGCGTGCCCCGGTGTGGACGGCCGGCGAGTGGGTGCACATCCGGGCGGTGTGGGATACCACCCATCCCACCGATAGCCTGCAACTGTACGTCAACGACACCCGCGTGGACAATGGCGGCGTGGCCGGAGGCTGGGATCTGGGGGACGAGGCGGACATCGGCGACATTTTCGTTGGCTCAGGCGACGCCAGTGGCGACTTCTCCGCCGACGGCATTATTGACGAGCTGATCATCCACGACGCGCCACAACCTCCCGCCACAGCCACACCGACCAGCACTCCTACCCAGACCAGCACGCCCGGCACGCCCACTTCTACCCCGACAGTGACCCCCACACCCACCCCCAGCAGCGGCGGCATAACCGACCCCGACCTGGTCGTCACCCCGGCCGCTCTGCCCCTCCAGCCAGTGGGGATACCGTTCGAGGATCCGGTGTTCGGCACCACTCTGCGGCGCGTTTCCAACACCAGCGAGAGCGGCGGCTTCGAGACCCACATCTACTCCCAGCTCCAGGCCTTCTCGTCCGACGACACCTACCTGCTGCTCGACGGCTCCGACGGCTTTGTCGTTCGGCGGGTGAGTGACCTCGGCCTGGTGAGCGGCCTGGACACCTCGGAGTGGAACGTCCCCCGCTGGCATCCCGCCCAGTCCCACACCCTGGTCCATTTCGACACCAACGCCGACACTGTTGTCCGGCTGCAATTCACGGACCTGGATACGTTGAGCGCCAGCACCGTTTTCACTTTCCCGACCCAATACGAGTACGTTCGGGTGAACCAGTCCTTCGACGAACTCTCGGAGGATGGCCGCTGGCTGGCCGGCATGGTCACGCGCGACGATGGCCAGAGCGTACTCTTCGCCCTCGACATCCAGGACCAAACCCTGGGCGCGCTGCTGCCCATCCCTGACCTCTACGCCGGCCCCTGCACCCCCGATCCGGTGTGGGGCGAGGTCGAGCCCGACTGGGTAGGGGTATCACCGCTAGGCAACTACCTGGTGGTGCAGTGGGTGCGAGACGGCACGGCACGCTGCAGCGGGCTGGAGACTTTCGACATCCAGAGTGGCGCCTTCGTCGGTCGCGTCTACGACGGCCACCAGCACGGCGACCTGGGCGTGGACTCTGACGGCGTCACCGAGTTCTTCATGACCTTCGAGATGGCCGCGCCGCCGCCGGACAACGACCGCCCTGCCCTCGGCGTGCGCCAATTGCCCGGCACCTCCACCGTCAGCCAGCCGACCTACGTGCAGGTCCTGGACTGGGGGAGTGGTGAACACATTTCCTGCCGGGGCCCCAACGGCGTCTGCCTGGTCACAGGCGGTACTTGGGACATCAATGGCTGGGGGCCCTTTGAGGGGGAGCTCTTTCTTCAATACACCGACGGGCGGGTCCTACGGCTGGTCCATCATCGCTCCAGCAGTTGCGGCTACTGGGTGCAACCGAGGGGCAGCATCTCACGCGATGGCCGCTACGTGGTCTTCGCCTCCGATTGGGGACAGGAGACGGGCACAGACAGTTGCGGCGGCGGAAATGACCTGGGACGGGGCGATCCGTACATCATTGACCTGTCGGTGGGCACGACTACGAACACCTGGTACGTGCGCCCCGACGGAGGGTCCCCCGACCAATGCACGGGCCTGGTGAACGCACCGTACCCCGGCAGCGGGACGGGCCAGCCCTGCGCCTGGGATCACCCCTTCCGCGCCCTCCCGCCGGATGGCACGCCACGGATCGCCGGTGGCGATACCCTGATCATCGGCAGCGGCAGCTACATGATGGGCTACGGCGCATCCGGCGCTGACAACTGCGATTCAGCCTATCCCTGGGGCTGCTACATGCCGCCCATCCCCAGCGGTCTCGACCCGGCCCATCCCACCCGTATCCTGGGCGAGGGATGGGACACTGGCTGCTCCGATCCGCCCGAACTGTGGGGTACCGAGCGAGCCTACGTGATTCTCAACCTCACCGACGCCAGCAACGTCGAGATTGCCTGCCTTGAGATCACCGACCACTCCGATTGCGTGGAATTCCACACGGGGGGCCTGGCTTGCCAGCGCGACACTCCGCCCTACGGAGACTGGGCCGCCATCGGTCTATACGCTGAGGACTCGGCCAACGTCCACCTGAAGAACATCAACATCCACGGCCTGGCTGCTGGCGGAGTTCATGCTGGCCGCCTCACCGATTGGACAGTGGAGGACGTACGCATCGCAGGAAACGGCTGGGTCGGCTGGGACGGAGATCTCTGGGAGGGTGACGACTCGAACTCAGGCACGATGCTGTTCCGGCGTTGGACGGTCGAATGGAACGGCTGCGGCGAGACCTACCCGGGTGAAGAGCCCACCGGCTGCTGGGCGCAGACGGCCGGCGGCTACGGCGACGGCGTCGGCACCGGCGCCACCGGCGGCGACTGGATCATTGAGGATAGCAACATCTCGCACAACACCTCCGATGGCCTGGACCTGCTCTATCACAGCCTGGGCGGCAGCATCACCATTGACCGTGTGCGGGCCGAGGGCAACGCGGGGAACCAGATCAAAGTCACAGGACAGACGACGCTGATCAACAGCGTGTTGGTGGGCAACTGCGCATTCTTCGACGGTAAGCCTTTTACGTACAACGTGGATGCCTGCCGAGCCCTGGGCAACACCCTGGAATTCTCCTTCATGGGCGGTGAAACGGTCTCCATGATCAACAACACCCTCTACGGCCAGGGAGATGGATTGGTGGGAGCGGGCCCGCGCGAGGGCGGCGCCTGCAATGGCTCCGAAACCCTGACCGGCCGCAACAATCTCTATCTGGGGGATACCGACTACTTCGACCCCGGGGATCTCACCTTCCTCTTCTACACAGAGGGCTGCCCCGGCCTCAGCTTCGATTCGGATTACAGCCTATACCACCAGGTCAAGCTCAGCGCCTACACGCCCGGCCCCCACGACATCGCCGCCGACCCGCAGCTCAGCGGCCCTCTCTCCGGCCAGCGCTACGGCATGGAGCTGACCGCAGACAGCCCGGCCATTGACGCCGGCACCAACGCAAGCGCACCGGCCGTTGACTTTGACGGCAATCCCCGCCCCCTGGATGGCGATTCAGACGGGACTCCGGTGGTAGACATGGGGGCCGATGAATTCACACTTTTGGGCGACCTCGACCACGACTGCGACGTGGACATCGCCGACATCATGCTGGTAGCCAGCCGCTGGCACAGTTCGGTGGGCGATGATGAATACGACCCGGCCTACGACCTGGACGACGACGGCGACATTGACATCGTGGACATCATGCTTGTAGCGATACACTGGGGGGATAGCTGCTGAGGCCGTGAAACGTGAAAACGTGATGCGTGAAGCGTGTCAGTTCCGGTGGAAAGGAGTAACGCCGTGAGAAAACGTTCTACCCGGGTAGTGGTCGTCTTGACCACAATGATTCTGCTGAGCCTGCTGGTTGGCAACCTCGCTGTCCAGGCTGTGAACATTCCGCAATCCGCAATCCGAAATCCGCAATTGGTTGCCGCCTTCCACCGCAGCGGCCAGACCTTCATCACCTGGACCGAGCGGGTGGATCTCAGCGGGGAGCGCTATCACGTCTACCGCCACACCAGCCCCATCACGGCCGCCAATCTGGCCCAGGCCACGCGGCTGACCGACGCCTGGGGCGCGCTGGGGGAAGGCTCCAGCACGTTCTGGAGCGAACTCAGCCGCGAGCCTCCCATCACGCCCAACTACGTGATTCAAGACCTGGGTACGCCGCTGAGCGACACCACCGGCCTCTTTGTCTGGACGACCCACGAGAACGGCACTTTCTACTACGCGGTCACCACCGTGGACGGCGGCACGGAGAACGTCACCGACTTCGACGCTGGCAACACCGTCGGCCCTATCGCCGAGACGGTAGCGGACCCCCAGCCGGTCAAAGTGTGGCAAGCCACTGGCGGCCGGGGCTTCGTCTTCACCCAATACCTGGATTACAGCCGCTACAATCCCACCTTCGGCGTGCCGCAGGGCGGCGCAGCCCAACAGTACGCCTTCAACTACGGCGTGACCCTGCCGTCAGACGCGGCCTGCGGCGGCTCGCTGCCGGACTCCCTGCCGGGCAACGTCTACCTGGAAGGCTGGGGCAATCGCTACAGCAACGGCAGCGTGACCCCCTGGGACTGGTGCGTCGTCAACATCGTCCCCGACGACCCCAACCAGACCTGGTACTACGGCCACAGTGTCAGCTACGACTACCGGCTGGGGGGCACGGCCAACAGCGGCCCCATCGTCAACTTCACCGAAGAGCGCATTCTGCGCGCTATTTACGACGCGCTGCGCGATCCGACCTTCCGACTGGACCCCAATCGAATCTACGTTTATGGCCATTCCATGGGGGCCAGCGGTGCCCTGGCCTTGGGCATGCGCTACCCCAACGTGTTTGCCGCCACCTACAGCAGCGAGCCCATGACCAACTACCAGACCTCCGACCTGGGGCTCAGCGACACCGAGTGGAAGTGGGGCACGGTAGCCAGCAATCTGCCCATCGAGAATCGGAGTCCCAACGGCTGGGCCGCCCACCTGGCCAGCTACGACGGCAGCGGCGTCTGGGACTGGCAGAATCATCAGCAGCAACTGGTGAGCCGGCGCGGCGACGATATGGCCCACATCTCCCTGGCCCACGGCACGCTAGACGACGTCATCGCCTGGAGCAGTCAAGGGCAGCCAGCCTACGAACCCTTCTACCAGGGCCGGCGCGCCTTTTCGGGCGAGACTGTAGCCGCAGACCACACTTGGATTGGCTTCAGCGGCCTGGGGCCGAACGTCGAGGACTACAACTGGGAGGGGCCGTTCTACGCCTGGACCGCCGTGCGCGACGAAAGCCTGCCCGGCCTGACCTACGCCAGCGGCAGCAGCGCTGCGCCGCCCCCTGGCGCCGGCGCAGCCTATAATCTTAACCTGGAATGGTCCGCCAGTTGGCTCGACTGGGACGGCGCGCCGGTTGACACCGCCGACGAGTGGCGCGTCAGCCTGCGCACCACCACTGATTCGACGCAGACAGTGGACGTCACCCCCCGCCGCCTGCAGACCTTCAGCATCATCCCCGCCGACGCCTACGCCTGGGAGAACCGCCGCGTCAGCGACAACGGCCTGGTGGCCTCCGGCACGGTCATCGCCGACGCCGATGGCCTGGTAACAGTGCCCGCCTTCCAGGTGACGAGCGCTGGCAACCGCCTGATCCTCAGTCCCGGCGCTGGCGGCCCCACGGCAACTCCCACCATGACCCCGACACCTACAGCAACCGGCCAGGCCACGACCGCGACACCCACCCCCACACCTACCGCTACGGCGACACCGACGGCCACGGCCACGCCCACGCCGACGGCTACGGCTACAACGCCGCCCGCTGGCCAGCAGACCATGACCTTCCAGGACGGCGTCTGGCCCGATGCCTCCTACGCCGGCACCACCGACGTGATCCTGGCCAACGACGCCGAACCCAACGC
>JBHIAO010000114.1:0-13574 GCA_046758565.1 Anaerolineae bacterium | reverse complement strand
GAGCAGGCCACCATCCTGGCTGGTGGCACAGATCTCGGTCTGAAGTTCCACAATCGTGAACTTGTGCCCGGTGCGCTCGTGTATGTCGGTCACTTGGGGCTGGACTACATCAAAGAGGAGGGCGACACGCTCGTTATCGCCGCCGCCGCCACCATCGAGGATATCGCGACGAGCTCGCTTGTCGGCGACAAAGCCCCGATCGTTGCTCAGGCGGCACGCGAGCACAGCAGCCCCCCGATTCGCAACGCCGCGACCATCGGAGGGAATGTGGCGAATGCCTCCCCAGCAGCCGACATGGCTACGCCTTTGCTGGTGCTGGACGCCGAACTGGTTCTGGCCAGCCAGGGCGGGGAGAGAGTCGTTCCTGTTGGAGAATTCTTCACGGGCCCCCACGAGACCGTTCGTGCACCTGATGAGCTCATGACAGAGGTGCGCATCCCGGCTGTGGACGGGCAGGCAGCATTCATCAAGCTTGGCCGGCGCAAGGCGCATACGCTGTCGGTCGCCAACGCGGCTGCCAGAGTTGTCATGGATGACGCCAAGTGCGTGGATGTACGGATTGCCGCTGGTGCGGTGGGTCCTACCCCGATTCGCTGCCTCAAGGCTGAGGAAATGCTCAGGGGTGAGGACCTGACAGCAGAGCTGATCGCCGAAGCCGCTTCAGAGGCTGTCGGGGAGTGCGATCCGGTGGATGATGAGCGCGCCACAGCCTGGTACCGGCGTCGGGTCATCAAGGTCTTGATTGAGAGGGCCCTCAAGCAGGCGTCAGGTCTGTAACAGAGGCCACCCGAAAGGAGGATCACACAATGAGCTATGTACTATCGTTCACCGTGAACAAACAGCCCGTGGAGGTTCTCGTCGGCCCGATGGCGACGCTGCTGCATGTACTCAGGGAGCAGTTGGGTATCGTCGGTCCCAAGATAGGATGCGAAGCAGGGGATTGTGGTGCCTGCACAGTTCTGATCGACGGCAAGCCCATGCGGTCCTGTATCACCATCGCCCTGACGGTGGCCGGCAGGGGAGTCACCACCGTCGAAGGCTTGATCGAAGACGGGAAGCTGCATCCTCTGCAACACGCATTCCACGAGCATTATGCTGCCCAGTGTGGCTTCTGTACTTCGGGAATGCTCATGTCTGCGAAGGCGTTGCTGGACCAGAGCCCCTCGCCTTCACACGAGGAAATCGCCACGGGCATTTCCGGCAACCTATGTCGGTGCGGTACCTACGTCCAGGTGATGGAGGCCATTGCCGCCGTAGCTGAGGGCAAGTATGACGGTAAGGGTCCGCGCAGCGAGGAAAAGGAGTGAAGGCCATGAGCAAGTATGTAGGCAAACCCATACCACGGTACGATGGACTTGGCCACGTGACTGCCACGACAACCTACGTCGATGACGTCCGGTTGCCAGGAATGCTACACGTCAAGGTCCTGCGCAGTCCAGTTCACAAGGCCAATATCCTGAATCTTGATGTCTCGGCTGCCGAGCGCCTGCCAGGTGTTAAGGGTGTGCTCACTGCGGAGGATGTGCCCAACAATGCCTATGGCATGTTTGGAGACCACCCGGTGCTGGCAGATACAGAGGTCCGATATAGGGGTCAGCCAATCGCAGCCGTGGCGGCGGTCGACGATGACACGGCTCTGGAAGCCCTGGATCTCATCACACTGGATCTGGAGGAGTTGACGCCGGTCCTCGATCCCGAAGAAGCCATGGAGCCCGATGCACCGAAGGTCCGGCCCGAGGGTAATCTCTGGGAGTTCAACAGCGGTCCGTTCCGCAAGATGCGTATGGGCGATGTGGAGAAGGGCTTCGCCGAAGCCGACCACCTCGTCGAAGGAACCTATACGACGCCTATGCAGGACCATTCGCCCATGGAGACACAGTGCTCTGTTGCGACGGTGGACGGCAGCGACCGGCTTGTTATCTATACCGTCAGCCAGGACCTGTACTATCACATGACCCAGTTAGTCGGCATTCTCCAGATGCCGATGAACAAGGTCAAGTACGTGGGTGGCACGATAGGTGGCGGGTTCGGATCCAAGAATGACATCCATGCCGATCACGTGACCGCGCTTCTGGCGCTGAAGACGCGAAAGCCTGTTAAGTGGCGCTGGACCAGGGAAGAAGAGATGCTGTACTCGACGAAGCGAGGTCGATGGAAGTTCTACTTCAAGGACGGCGTCAACAAGGATGGTCGGATCATTGCCAGGTACGTGCGCACAATGATTGACACCGGGGCATACAGCGGCATGGGGCCCTATGCCATCGACAAGAACGCGCTGTTGGTAGCCGGCCCCTTCTACATCCCCAACGTCTCGGTTGATGGGTACTGCGTGTACACGAACAAAGTGCCGGCGAGTTCCATGCGCGGCTTTGCCATTCTGCCAGGATCGGCCACGGAACAGATCCAGATGGACCGCATCGCCGAGACTATCGGCATGGACCCATGGGAGATTCGCTTCATCAACGCCTGGCGCGACGGAGATAGGACCGTGTCTGGGAAAGTGGTAGACAGCGTTGGCTTGATTGAGGCGATGAAAGCTGCGGCCGAGTCGGCAGGCGTTGAGCTCCCGGATCAACTGAAGGCGATGAGTTCGCGCGAGAGGAGGTAGTAACCGTGAAGAAGAAGGGCATCGGCATCGCATGTAATTGTCATCCTACAGGCTTGAAAGGTGGGGGTGATCCCAGTCAGGCCCAGATCAGGTTAAAGCCCGACGGAACGGCGGACCTCCTGGTTGGCGCTGTGGATATCGGGCAGGGCAGCAAGACCGTCTTGCGCCAGATAGCCGCTGAAGTGCTTGATGTGCCCCTGGAGAACATCACGCTTAGTAACTTTGACACCGACATGGGCCCCCTGTGTACAGGAACCTTCGCCAGTCGTGTGACTTTCATGGATGGTAATGCCGTCATAGCAGCGGCGGAGGATCTCAAGCAGCAGATTAGGGAGTGGGCCGCCGAGCAATTCGAGGCCAGGCCGGAAGACCTGGTTGTGGCAGACAACAAGGTCTACGTCAAGGACGATCCCGAGCGAGCTTCCATGGCGATGGCTGAGGTTGGTGCCGGCATGAACTGGGGCGGAAAGTACCCGGTCGCGAAAGGAGCCTACTTCCCGGGTCCAGCTCCAGAGTTTGATTCCGAAACCGGCGAAATGCCCAACATCGCCGCCATCGCCTATGGCGCCTGCGTGGTCGAGGTGGAGGTTGATACGGAGACTGGCGTGGTGGACGTCAAGAAGCTCACCCAGGCTTATGAGATCGGCCGGGTGATCAACCCCTTGCTGGTGCAAGGCCAGATCGACGGTGGCACCATGCACGCCCTGGGGTTTGCTCTGAGTGAGGACGTGGCGCCGTACTACCCAAGCCGCGATTTCGAGCCAGCCAACTTCACCGACTATATCATCATGACAGCCGCAGATGTTCCAGAGATGGTTTCTACAACGGTGGAGGTTCCTCAACCCGACGGTCCCTACGGCGCGAAGGGGTTCTCCGAGATGACCGCCAGTACCGCAGTCTCTGCGATTATCAGTGCCATCCATGACGCCACCGGGGTCTGGATTTACGACTATCCAGCCACACCGGAGAAGGTGCTGCGGGCTCTAGAGGCAAAGGAGACAGAGCAAGAGAGTTAGCATCTGCACAGCTCAAGAAGGTGAGAAAGGACGGAGTGGTGCGCACCACTCCGTCCTTCACGCCGACATCAATTGTGACTCTACTGAAAAAAGGTGCTGGGCGGAAGGTGCCGGTCACTTTAGGTTGCAAAATGACGCCGATTTCAACCGCAAACACGTTCCTTTTTGCAAGTGACCGGCACCTGTCCACCTTTTTTCAGTGAATTCATTGTAGGTTTGAGAAGGAGAATGCGATGGACTTCAAGGGGAAGATCATTGATCTAAGCCAGGAGATTTATACGGGAATGCCGGTGTACCCCGGTCACCTCAAGACGGTGATCTTTGAGCACATGTCCCATGAGGAGAGCAGGCGCATGATCGGCACAGACTTTTCGTACCAAACCAGTGGCATCCTGCTGTGTGATCACGGGCCAACGCACATCGACTCTGTCAGCCATCTGTCGCGTGATCCGGATGCCCCTACGGTCGACGAGATCCCGTTGGAGCATTGCGTCACGTCCGCCATCTGCATCGATGTGAGCGATGTGCCCAGGCAGACCCAGTTCGGGCCAGAAAAGATTGAGGCCGAACTCGAACGTTTGAACCTGGATATCCGCCCTGGAGATACCGTCCTGTTCTACACCGGCCATTATGACCAGTATTACGGGACACCGGAGTACGCCACTCATCAACCGGGCCTGACTCGGGAGGCCACCGAGTTCATCATCGACAAGGGAGCTGTCAATTTCGGCGTGGACAGCACCAGCCCGGACATGTGGCTGGATAAGACATACCCATGCCACACGGTCTGCGCGGAACGCGAGGTCACGCACATCGAGAACCTGTGCAACCTGGACAAGGTGGTGGGCAAGCGCTTTACGTTTATCGCCCTGCCCCTGCGGATCCGGAAGGGAACCGGCTCTCCGGTTCGGGCGATCGCCATCGTAGAAGAGTAGCACGTCAACGAAATATGAAGTTCCCCGACTTCAGTCTGACCGACCAAAAAGCGATTGTGACTGGTGCCAGCATGGGTATCGGACGTGGCATTGCCCTGGCGCTGGCCCATGCTGGTGCCGACGTGGTTGTCACCAGCCGGGCTGAGGAGCGCGCCGAGCCTGTGGCGGCTGAGATCCGGCAGATGGGCCGGCAAGCCCTGGCACTGCCACTGGAGATCACGGCGCTGGATAGCATTGATGCTACGGTGGATGCGACTCTGGAACGCTTCGGCCGGATTGATATCCTGATCAACAACGCAGGCATCAACATCCCCGAGCCAGCGTTGGAGGTGACAGAAGAACATTGGGATACCGTGCTGGACACGAACTTGAAGGGCCTGTTCTTCTGCTCGCAGCGGGTAGGCCGGGTGATGATGGACCAGGGCCGGGGCAAGATCATTAACGTCGCTTCTCAGATGGGCCTGGTGGGGGGCACCTTGCGGGCAGCCTACTGCTCCAGCAAGGGCGGTGTCGTTCAACTGACCAAGGTACTGGCCATCGAGTGGTCCCGGCATGGTGTAAATGTCAACGCGGTCGCCCCCACCTTCATCCGCACGCCGCTGACTGAGCCCATGTTCGAGGATGAGCGCTTCTATCAAGAGGTGTTGAGCAAGATTCCTCTGGGGCGAATTGGAGAAGTGGAGGACGTTGTGGGAGCCGTCGTGTTCCTGGCCTCCTCCGCGGCGGATCTGGTCACTGGACACACGCTGCTGGTGGACGGTGGTTGGATTGCCTGGTGAGAGAAGACAAGCCTCCATAAGTAGGAAGGGGGTGGTCTATGACTGTCTCGCTTCGTTGAGCCAACTCTTCGATGAACCAACGTCGGATGCCATCAAACTAGTCAAGGTGCAAGGAGGAACAGAAAATGGGTCCTATCGTGTTGCAGATAGCTGCGTTCATCTTCATTGGGGATGCGGCGTTCTTGTTTGGCAAGGCCGATCCAAAAGGCACCGGCGTGGCCAACGCCATCATCGGTGGCCTGATGGCCATCATGGGATTGCAGATCGGCTTCACTGCTGGTGGCGATACGTTCCTGATGATCCTCGCCTCGCTGAGCGTGGCCTTCGCCATGTTCTACCTTATCTTGGGCTGGAGCCTGTTGAAGGAGTACGACCTCAAGGCCGTAGGCTGGTACTCCCTCGGTGCCGGCCTGTGGTGCCTACTGGCGGCAATCTTCTTCTTTGGCACAGACTGGATCTTCGGCATCTTTGCCCTGACCTGGTGCGCGCTGTTCCTGGCCGCCTGGGGCAACCTGTCCTTCGACCACGTACTGGCCGGCACTGTCACCCGCTGGATCCTGGCTGTCGATTCCATCATCGTCCTGATGCTCCCTGCCTACCTGCTGATTATTGGACGGTGGCCGCCGTTCTAGCATGAGCTGGGGAAAAGAGTTTGTGGGGAGCCACCTTGGTAGCTTCCCACAAACCCGATCTCCATATCAAGGCGTGAAATGGCATATTTGGGTTACTCTGCCCCGGTTTTGTAGCAAATCCATGACAATTCGGTAGTGCGCCCATGGTGGGGAGGGAGGTGATGTCCGGTTTAGTAATAGTCTACGCTGATTTGCGCGTATGTGAGGTGTCGACACTTGTTGTTTGGATCGGTGCTTTGATGAACAGCGTGAGTGTAACGTATCAGCACGAAGAAAAGGAGAGGCACAATGACTACTAAACCCGTCATTGCCGAGAAAGAAATGCGTGTGGCGACCTATACCGACATCATCGGGCCGAGCAACCGTGTGCTCGGCACCATTGAAGATGGGGGTACACTGATCGTTGGGTCTGTCCCCGGATGCTGGGGACCGATGATTACCCCGCGCATGAAGAGCGGGCACGAGGTGAGCCTGCCGGTGAACGTGGCCGGTGCGGAAGTCGGCGACGGGCTGGCGCTGCATATCAAGAAGATTGAAGTCCAGGCGAAGGCGACCGCCTCGGGAACCGATAACGCGGGGAGCATCGGTTGCTTCGTCGGTGACCCCTACGTGGCGCGGAAGTGTCCCGAGTGTGGCGCCGAGTCGCCGGTGACCTACATTGACGGCATTGGCTTCGAGTCGGTCAAGTGCAAGGAGTGCGACGCGCCGGCCATTCCCTTCCGAATCACGACGGGCTATACCATGGCCTTCGACGATGCTGCAACGGTCGGCTATACGGTAGGCCAGAAGTGGGCCGAGCGCATGGCCCGCGAGTCCTTGAAATACTCTGCGCTGGAGCGGTATCCCGAGGCTGTGTCCCACTCCATATTGGTCACGGCCGTGGCCGATATGCCTGGCATCCTGGCGCGCGTCCGGCCCATGATTGGCAACTTCGGCACGATTCCATCCAAGGATCTACCGTCTTCACATAACGCCGGCGACTTCGGGTACTTCCTGGTCGGTGCTCCGCATGAGTATGCCTTCACCCAGGAGGAACTGGATGCAGCCAAGACCGACGGCCACATGGACATCGATTCAGCGCGGGAGGGCGCCATCGTCATCTGCCCGGTGAAGGTGGCCGGTGGCGGCATCTACTGCGGAGACACCCATGCCATGCAGGGTGATGGTGAGTTGGCCACCCACACGACCGACATCGTCGCCGAAGTGACGCTGCAGGCCGAGGTCGTGAAGGGTCTGGGTAACGATGGCCCGATCCTGCTCCCACCGCAGGAGGACTTGCCCTTCCTGGCGCAACCCTACACCCAGGACGAGATCATGAAGGGCCGCGAGCTGGCGAAGCAATTCGACACCCCGTTTGTCGAAGAGGTCGCACCCATCCAGGTAGTCGGTACCGGGCCAAACATCAACGACGCGACGCTGAACGGCCTGGAGCGCACCGCGGAGCTCCTGGACGAGACCCTGGAGGAGACCAAGAATCGCGCGACCGTCACCGGCTGCGTCGAGATTGGCCGGCTGCCGGGGGTCGTGACCATCAGCGTGCTGGCGCCGTACCAGAAGCTCGAAGAGAAGGGCATCGCCCACTTGGTGGCTCGACAGTACGACCTGGCCTTCTTGTAAACTGGGCTGGCAGAGTCAAAACCGGACCTTGGGAGGCCGGGACGTTACGTCTCTGGCAGACGTCACTCGTTCGAAGTGCAGGTGCCGAATTGGGCTGCGGGGCGGCGGAATGGCGATTCCGCCGCCCCAGTTCTAGCTCCCTCGAGCGTTCTGGTTATTGGAGATGAGGCGTAGCGAGAGGAAATCTGCATGATAGTCGAGAGGGTCAACTGGCAACCGTATGGACAGGTAACGTTCGAGCGAGCGAGGACGGAAAGCCGTCCCATCGTTGTTATGTACCACGGCAAATGGTGTCTGTGGTGCCGGCGCTTCGAAAAGGACACGTTGCATCAACCCGAAATCGCGAGCTACCTCAATGAGAACTTCGTCTGCATCCAGGTCGATGTCGATGAACGGCCTGATCTGTCCCAGGACCAGCGGCCGGAGTTCTTGCCGACAGTCCAGCTTCTGTCTGCCAATGGCGTGCCGGTTTACACGCTCAATGGCTACCGGACGCCCGATGCCTTTCGACACGTTCTGGATCAGGTGTTGAGGTACCACCGCGACGGCACCCTGCACGACCTGGAACCAGAGACCCGCCATCCGGATGGCGGATCTGCCGAGCCCGCGACCTGTGAGTATCGACCGCTGCCGGCGATTCGGGACGAGTTCCTGGTGCGTCTGGAAAATGAGTTCGATGAGCAGTTCGGCGGCTTTGGCAACGCTCAGAAGTTCCCCATGCCATGGCTGCTGGACTTCCTGCTAGAGTTGCACGAGGAAACCGGTCAAGAACAATGGCTGACCATGGTCGAGCAGACGCTCCAGGCCATCGCGCACGGCTTGTACGATCCCGTGGAAGGTGGCTTTTTCCGCTATTCTGTTACGGCCGACTGGACCCAGCCCCACTTCGAAAAGCTCCTAGCACCGACTGCAACCCTCGGTCTCGTTTATCTCAGAGCCTGGCAGGCCGGCGGCGACGATGCGCACCGGGGCCGGGGGCAAAAGGCGCTTGACTATGTGTTGAACGTGCTGCGTGATCCAGACGGCGGCTTCTATGGCAATCAGGCAGCCGTCGAGCAGGAAAACTACTTCCGTTTCGACCTGGACAAGCGCCGTGAGATGGAGACACCGCCTATCGACATGACCCGCTACGCCGATGCAAATGCCCAGGCGATTGTCGCGCTGCTGGCAACATCGGACTTGTTGGATGAGCCTCGGTATGCGGAGGCGGCCATCGAAGCACTGAACTTTCTGCGGACGCACATGATCGATGATGATGGCGTGTATCACTACTACCGTGCCGCTGAAGGACGGCCCCGATTGAATGGTCAGTTGGCGGACAGCGCCTGGTCCACGCTGGCCTTTCTGGCTGGCTACGAGTATACCGGAGACCCTCAGCTGGCTGGCACGGCGCTCCGGCTGCTTGACTACACGCTCGTCACGATGTACGATGAAGAACAGGGTGGGTTCTTCGTGCGCCGTAGCACGAGCCACGATCTGTACCGTGCTGATGAGGCGGCGTCGACAGACAAACCGTTACGCGAGAACGGCGTTATGGCCTTTGCCCTGGCACGCAGCCTGCAACATTGGGATGACTCCGCCCGGCGCGAGACGCTATCGCAAACGCTGCGGTTCTTAACGTGCCGGCCGTCGGAGAACCTCGAGGACTACGTGTATTACCTGCGCGCCATCAAAGCGTGTACGTCTGAGGTCTGACATGAGCCGAAACCCACGGCGTTTAGCCCTTGGGTCTGCCGTAGCTGGTCTAAGAGGGACTACTTGCGACGCCAACGCCTCGACAGGCCCGGGACATTGCTTCTCGACGGACTTGAGACGCTGCCCGAGCCAGCTAGGGGTCTCCCGGTACCTGAACGGCGTGGATTTCATGATTCGTGTCATATCTGAGAACACCTGACTCTTGAAAGGAGACAACCAATGGCTGAGTATCTGAAGAAAGCTACGCCTCCAGAGCCCCAGGATGTGAAACGAATCCAGGACACAGTCACAGAAATCCTCGAACGTGTCCGCAATGAGGGAGAAGCGGCCGTCCGCCACTATTCCCGCAAGTTTGATAACTGGGATCCGCCCTCTTTTCGAGTCGGTGCCGAGGAAATCGAAGCCGCCCGGAAGCAACTCTCTGATGAGGTGTTGGAGTCCATGGAGTTCGCTCACACCCAAATCAAGAAGTTTGCTCAGCTCCAACGGGAACGTCTGCAAGAGTTCGAGGAAGAGACATTGCCTGGGGTCATTTTGGGCCAGCGACACATACCGGTGAGATCGGCCGGCGCCTATGTGCCTGGCGGCCGCTATCCCATGCTGATGTCCGCTCAAATGAGCATCTTGACAGCCAAAGTAGCCGGCGTTGAGCGGGTGATCACGTGTGCGCCACCCTGGGAAGGGCAGGGCATATACCCTGCCATGTTGTGGTCTATGCACCTGGCTGGCGCTGACGAAATCTACTGCGTGGGAGGCGTACAAGCTCTCGGCCTGATGGCCTACGGCATAGAGAGTGTGGAGCCTGTTGACTTCATGGTGGGACCGGGCAATGTGTACGTAGCAGAGGCTAAGCGGCAACTCTTCGGTCAGGTGGGGATTGACCTGTTGGCCGGCCCCACAGAGATCCTGGTTATTATTGACGAGACTGCCGATCCGGTGATTGTGGCTGCTGATTTACTGGGTCAGGCAGAACACGGGCCAATCTCGCCGGCCATCCTCATCAGCACCTCTCGCGAGAGGGCTGAAGAAGTTATGGAGGAAGTCCAACGCCAGTTGCTGGTGCTGCCGACAGCCGAGAATGCCGGTAAGGCTTGGGAACGTCTCGGTGAGGTTGTGATCGCGGAAGACTACGCGGAGGCTGTGGCTCTGGCCGACAGCTATGCGCCGGAGCACCTGGAGGTTCAGACGGCCGACAATGACTACTTCCTCAAGCATCTTGGGAACTATGGCACCCTCTTTCTGGGAGAAGAGGCCACTGTGGTCTTCTCTGACAAATGTATTGGCACGAACCACATTCTTCCCACGGGCCGTGCTGCTCGATACACGGGTGGGCTATGGGTTGGCAAATTCCTCAAGACGGTTACTTACCAACGTTGCAAGAAGGAGGGAGCTCTGGCTGTTGCCCCCCATGCGGCTGTTATCTCGGAGGCTGAATTGTTCCACGGTCATGCTGAGACGGCTTACAAGCGTATAAAGAAGTACGGCGGTTAAAACGCTGAACGTGAGCGGTTACCCTGCCGCAGGCTCCGGCGACATTTCGGCACGGAGCCACGCTCCCGGTTCAGTTTCGAACCTATCGATTGTGGCGATTTGCATGCCTGCGGCAGAGAACCTGAACGGATACCGTTGAGTAAGAAAGGAGTTGAACAATGATCATTGCGAGGTCTAGTGAGGCTAAGAGCTATATGATGTCGGCACCTCACGAGCGAGAGTTAAAGGTTCTGATCTCTCCCAGCCTGCAAGAGGGTGTGGAAGGGTTGGCCGTGGGCATGACAATCCTGCCCCCGGGCAAAGCCAGTAGCTTTCACAGCCACGATGTGGAGTGTGAGACGTGGATTGTTACCTCTGGTGAAGGGGAAGTGCGGGTCGGAGATGAACGCAAGCGAGTAGGGCCAGAGTCCGTCATTTTCTTACCGCGCAACATCAAGCACCAGGTCATCAACACCGGTGAAGAGCCCCTGCGTATGTTCTGGATCTACACCCCGCCCGGTGGGGAGAAAAGTATCTTGGAGGGGCAGTTCAAGTAAGGAGGAGGAGAATCCAATGGCTGTGGAGGCCGACAAACTCATCTGGATGTACCGCCGGCTGGTGAGCATCCGTGCCTTCGAGGAGAGGGCTATCGAGCTGTTCAAGGCCGGCGAGTTACCCGGCTTTCTCCATTCCCAGATAGGCCAGGAGGCGGTGCCTGTGGGAGTTTGCGCCGCCTTGCGCGATGACGACTACATCACCAGCACCCACCGTGGGCATGGGGACGTTATCGCCAAGGGCGCCCGTCTGGACCGCATGATGGCTGAGCTGTACGGCAAGGAGCCGGGCTACTGCCGGGGCAAGGGTGGCTCCATGCACATAGCCGATTTCAAACTGGGGATCATGGGTGCCAATGGTATCGTGGGAGGCAGCATCCCCATTGCTACGGGCGTTGGCGTTTCGATCCAGATGCAGGGAACTGATCAGGTGGTCGTGTGTTTCTTTGGCGACGGTGGTGCGAATCAGGGCTCTTTTCACGAGGCGCTGAACCTGGCGTCGACCTGGAACCTGCCAGTTGTCTACATCTGCCAGAATAACCAGTATGCCGAGTCTACACCACAGATGACTCACCAGAAAATCAAAGACATCGCGGTGCGTGCCAAAGCCTACGAGATGCCAGGAACTGCGGTGGACGGTAACGACGTCGTGGCTGTGTACGAGACCGCCCAGGGAGCAGTGGACAGGGCTCGGGCAGGTGAGGGTCCTACACTCATCGAGGCTAAGACCTACCGGATACTCGGTCACTACGTGGGTGATCCCGGGGTGTATCGTCCCGAGGGCGAAGTGGAGTACTGGAAAACACGGGATCCTATCGAGATCCACCGGGCGCGCCTGCTGGACCAGGACATCCTCACAATTGAGGAGATCCAAGCTACTGAGGATGAGGCGCGGACAGCGGTAGAGGAAGCTGTGGCTTTTGCCCGGCAATCCCCTGATCCTGGCCTTGAAGAGGCCCTGGAGGATGTGTACAGCGGCTGGACCTGGGAGGGCAAGAGGCTATGAGAGAGATCTCCTATCGTGAAGCCGTCCGCGAGGCCCTGGCCGAGGAGATGCGGCGCGACGAGCGTGTCTTTCTGCTGGGTGAGGACATTGCCGATCCCTTTGGCGGTAGCTACAAAGTGACGCTGGGGTTGACCGATGAATTCGGGCCTGAGCGTGTGCGGAACACGCCACTGTCCGAGGCAGCCATCGCCGGCGCAGCCCTGGGCGCAGCGCTGACAGGCATGCGTCCCGTAGCTGAGATCATGTATGTGGATTTCATCACTCTCGCCATGGACCAAATCGTAAACCAGGCGGCCAAAATCCGCTACATGTCCGGCGGTCAGACAGCCGTCCCCTTGGTGATCCGAACACAGGGAGGGCCAGGGCGATCATCGGCGGCGCAGCACGCCCAGAGCCTGGAGGCCTGGTTCATACATGTGCCGGGTTTATTCGTCGTCATGCCCTCTACCCCGTATGATGCCAAGGGGCTCTTGAAAAGCGCTATTCGCGATGACAATCCTGTGATCTTCATTGAGCACAAGCTGCTGTACAACGAAAAGGGACCGGTGCCGGCAGAGCCGTACGCCATTCCCCTGGGGCAGGCAGACGTCAAGCGTGAGGGAGAGCACGTGACAATCGTCGCCACCTCGATGGCTCTCTGGCGGGCACTGGAGGCGGCCGAGGAACTGGCGGCCGTGGGCATCAGCGCGGAGATCGTTGACCCACGCACCCTGTTCCCGCTGGACGTGGACACCATCGTCGAGTCGGTGAAGAGGACGGGCCGGCTGGTGGTGGTGCATGAAGCCGTGGGGCGCGGTGGCTTTGGTGCTGAGGTCGCCGCACAGGTCGGCACGCTGGTCTTTGACTACCTGGATGCCCCCATCCAGCGGGTGGCGGCACCGCCGGTCCCCGTCCCCTTTGCGCCGGTGCTCGAAAAGCAGGTCATGATTCATGCGGCGGATATTGTAGCCGCCGTACAGAATCTGTTTGCCTAATTGTCAGGAGGTACGAGACGAAGAATAAAAGGAGTCGGAAATGAAGTACATTCGCGAAGAAGAGGCGCCGGGCGACACCGTCGGTCCACCTCACGCCCGTGTGCTCAAACACCTTGCAGCGCCCTGGACCCTGGGAACTCAAAACCTGTGGCTGGGCACCAGCACGGTTGAGCCGGGAAACACCAGCAATCCCCACTCTCATGATGACCTGGAAGAGGTCTTTTACTGCGTCTCGGGGCGTGGCCGAGTGCGCGTAGACGATGAAGAGGTGCTCTTCGAGCCTGGCAC
>JBHIAO010000113.1:0-13724 GCA_046758565.1 Anaerolineae bacterium | reverse complement strand
CGAGGAGATATGAGATGCGATACCAGGATGTAGCCAGCCGGCTGATTCTCGCAGCGAATGGTGCCGGACTTACAACCTATCTCACGCGCGATGAGCTTGAGTTAGAGGAAATGAGCCGCACCTTTCGGGCCCATTGTGTGCTGGAAGGATGGGACCCACCGCATGAGATTCGCGCTGAATTTCAGTTTTTCTGGCCCTGTGAGCAGGCCGCGCACAGCCTATATGGCACAGAGGGTTTGTGCGCCTTCTATCATGGGGAGGAGGTGGCGTGTACCCATTATGAGCTCGATCCAGAGCCGATGATCGAGCTCCAGATCGAGTATTGCCTGCCTGATCACGCTGCGGCTGATCTGGATAGCACGGCTGCCATGACGTATTTCGCGCAGCGCGTCCAGGAGGCCCACCGGGAAAGTGTTGAACATGAGAACCTGGTCGTTGTTCGCTTCCGGTCGGTTTTCCATGAGGACCGGCTGCGCATCAGCTCTGCTGTCGCCAGCCACTATTGGCTGATCGAGGGGGAGGAGCTGGAGGACGAGGACATCCTGTCTTCGATTCTCGCCAGCGTTTGCAATGAGGTGCATGACTTTCTCCTACGCCTGGCTGATTTGTTCCCAGAACCAGGAAAGAAGGGCCGGCGACGTCGGTCCAGGAGAAGATGAGCCGTTGCCCTCTGAAGCCGCCCTGGAGATTGCTTCGTCGCGGAGCCTGTCCTGAGCTGTCGAAGGGCTCCTCGCAATGACAGGGAAGTAATTTCTGGACACACACCAAGCAGGAAAATCAGCATGCCTTACCCTGTCTTCGATCGCCGCCGGCTGAAGCTCAACCCCCTTGCCGAGCGCCGGCACGACATGACCCTGACCGACGTGCTGTCCCTCGACGACGAGATCCCCTCCTTCGACCACCCAAACCTGAGCGAGGTAGCTGCGCGCGTAGCGTGGGCGCGCCAGACCGATGCTCAGGTGATTCTGATGATGGGCGCCCACGTGATAAAGCGCGGCCTGTCGCGCTTCGTCATCGATCTGATGGAGCAGGGCGTGATCACCCACGTGGCCATGAACGGCGCCGGCCCGATCCACGACTTCGAGCTGGCCCTGATCGGGGCCACCACGGAGAGTGTGGCCCGCTACATCCGAGAGGGGCAGTTCGGGCTGTGGGAGGAGACTGGGCGCATCAATGACGCCATTGTAGCCGGCGCCCGGGATGGGTTGGGGATGGGCGAAGCCGTCGGTCGGATGATCGAGGATGAGGAATTTCCCCATCGCGATGTGAGCATCCTGGTCGCCGGCTGCCGGCTGCAAGTGCCGGTGACAGTGCACGTGGGCATCGGCTACGACATCATCCACGAGCACCCTAACTGCGATGGCGCTGCTCTGGGCGAAACGTCGTACCGCGACTTTCTGATCCTGGCCCACAGCGTCTCCCACCTGCAGGGCGGCGTGCTCTTGAACTTTGGTACAGCGGTAATGGGGCCGGAGGTGTACCTCAAGGCTCTGGCCATGGCCCGCAACGTGGCCCACCAGACAGGACAACAGATCGATCGGTTCACAACCGCCGTCTTCGACCTCCTGGATCTGGGTGCCGACTACCATCACGAAGCGCCCAAATCCGAGCCGGCCTACTACTACCGGCCTTACAAGACCATCCTGGTGCGGACGGTGCAGGACGGTGGCGAGAGCTTCTACATACGAGGTGACCACCGAGAGACGCTGGCCAACCTGTATCGTGAGATCGTGAAACTGGACCTGGCAGTGAAGAAGTAGCGCCCCGTGAGCCGAGTTGACAGGGCACTGAACGGCGTGAAACGTAAAACGTAAAACGTGATGACTTTCTTTCACCAATCCTCGCGTTTCACGTTTTGCGTTTTACTACCTGGCTGCGATATCAGATGCAAATCATTTCCTCTCTCAGTGGGATGAACGAAGGACGTCTCAGGAAACTGCTGGCCCGCTTCCCAGAGATTCACGTCCTGGTAGTGGGTGACTTCTTCCTGGACCAATATCTGATCATTGACCGCCGGCTCAGTGAAGTCTCGCTGGAGACGGGCCTGGAGGCCTACCAGGTGGTCGAGGTCCGCTGCAGCCCCGGCGCCGCCGGCACCGTGACCTCCAATCTCCGCTCCCTGGGGGTACACGTGACGGCCCTGGGGGTCATCGGCAACGACGGTCCGGGTTACGAGCTGAGGGGGAACCTGGTGGAGAGAGGCGTGAACATCGAGTCGCTCATCGTGCGAGACGACCTCTTCACACCCACTTACACCAAGCCCCTGATGCGGGAGCCTGATGGCCGGCAGCACGAGATCCAACGGCTGGATATCAAGAATCGAGCACCGTTGCCGGAAGAGGTCGAACAGGCTGTCATCTCGCGCTTACGCGAGTTCGTCCCCCACGTCCAGGGCGTGATCATCGCCGACCAGGTGCAGGAGCGCAACTGCGGTGTGATCACGGACCGGGTGCGCGAGGAGGTGATCGCCCTCGCACAGGCTTACTCGGACAAGGTTCTTGCGGTGGACTCCCGGGAGCGCATCGGCCTGTTCCGCGACGTGATCATCAAACCCAACCGCCGTGAGGCTGTGCGAGCCGTGTATCCAGACCGTGAGGCGGACGCCGATGAGACTCTGCTGGAAGCGTGCGGGGCGGCACTGCACCGGCGCACGGGCCGGCCCGTGTTCCTCACCATCGGAGCCGAGGGCATCTTGTTGTTCGATGCCGAAGGACACCGGCACATCCCGGCCGTTCGGGTCGGCGGACCGATTGACATCGTGGGGGCGGGAGACAGCGTGATGGCCGGCCTCGTTTCCGCGCTGTGTGCGGGAGCAGAGCCGGCGGAGGCCGCGCTGGTGGGCAACCTGGCGGCCTCCATCACCATCCAGCAAATCGGCACGACGGGGACGGCCTCCTGCCGGCAGGTGCTGGAACGCTTTCGCGAACTCAACGCTATGTCAGCCAGCGCTCAACGACGACCTTCTTCTGCGTGAAGAACTCTACCGCGTCCATCCCCTGCCCGTGCAAGTCGCCGAAGAAGCTGTCTTTCCAGCCAGTGAAGGGGAAGAAGGCCATCGGTGCTGCCACCCCGACGTTAATGCCGATGTTGCCCACCTCGGCCTCGTAGCGGAACTTGCGCGCCGCCGACCCACTGCTGGTAAACAGACAGGCCATGTTGCCGTACTCACCGCTGTTCACCAACGCAATGGCGTCGTCGATGGTATCAACGTGTATCAAGCCCAGCACAGGACCGAAAACCTCTGTCCTGGCAACCTCGCTCTCTGGTGGCAAGTCTTGCAGGATCGTCGGGCGGACGAAGTTCCCCTGTTCGTAACCAGGAATCCTGACTCCGCGTCCGTCTACGCGGATAGTGGCTCCTTCCTCAGCGCCCTTTTGGATCAGGCCCTCGATTCGGTCCTTGCTTTGAGGGGTGATCACCGGCCCCATCTCAACCCTCTCGTCCAGGCCGTAGCCCACAACACGCGACGTTGCCACTTCGGTGATGGCGTCCGTGAACGTCTGGCGGGCTTCCCCGACTGTGATGGCCAGCGAGGCGGCCAGACAGCGCTGGCCGGCGCACCCAAAGGCGCTCTCAGCAACCATGCGGGTGGTCGTCTCAGGGTCGGCATCGGGTAGAACAATGATCGGGTTCTTGGCACCGCCCTGGCATTGTGCCCGCTTGCCGTTGGCCGTCGCACGACTGTAGACCTGCTTGGCGACGGCCGTCGAGCCGACAAAGCTGATGGCCCGGATGGTCGGGTGATCCACGACAGCCTCCACCGTCTCCCTGGCCCCATGAACCAGGTTCACCACGCCAGCCGGCAGATCCAACTGCTCAATCAACCGAAAGACCTTGTGCATGGTCAGAGGCACCTTCTCCGATGGCTTGACAATGTATGCGTTGCCGCAGGCGATGGCGTATGGCATGAACCAGAAGGAGATCATGCCGGGGAAGTTGAAGGGGCAGATCGCCGCCCCGACCCCAACCGGTTGCCGGATCATGATCTCGTCGATACCGCGGGCGATGTCCTCTGAATTATAGCCCTGCATCAACGTCGGGATGCCGCAGGCCACTTCGACATTCTCGATCGCTCGCCGCATCTCACCCCTCGATTCGGCCAACGTCTTACCGCATTCCATCGTGATGGTGCGGGCCAGGTCCTCGAAATTCTCTTCCAGCAGGTCCTTGAGCTTGAACAGGTATTGCACCCGCTCTACTGCCGGCACGCGTCGCCACTCTACGAAGGCCTCGGCGGCGGCCTGAGCAGCTTGATCCACCTCCGACGGTGGAGAGAGCGGGACCTCACCCACAACCTCGGCCGTGGCCGGGTTCGTGACATCCAGGTATTCCGTAGTGCTGGACTCACGCCATTCGTTATTGATATAGTTGTACAATCGGCCGTTGTTACTCGTTCTACCCATTGAGTTCTCCTCCTTCCTAGAATCGAAAGCATTCAGAAGTCACTTTATCATTTCCCAGGGAGATGAGAGATCAAAGATTGGAGATCCTCACCCCCGAATCTCCAGTCTCTGATGCAGACACAGTCTCAATTATAGCTGTGCCCCTTAATCTTGACAATCGTAGGCAAGATGAGCATAAGGAGGCCCGACGCCACCCAGGCAGGCCTGGATAGGCTCCCCTTCTGGTGGGGCTTTCAGCACTAGGGGTATGGTTGACTTTGACAAAACGTGAGTTTGCGTGCATAATGTGATTACAAGATCCCGTTCCCCCCGGCAACGCGAGTGGCGAATTGCCGATGACCACGCTGCGAATCTACTTGCTCGGCCCGCTAAAAGTTGAAGCCAATGGTGTGCCGGTCACGGGCTTCGCTACCCAGAAGGCCGAATTGCTGCTGGCTTATCTGGTTGCCACGGCTCCGAAAGCGCATTCCCGTGAGTCCCTGGCAACGCTCTTCTGGCCCAGGAGCACTCCCAGCGCCGCCCGATACAACCTGCGCTACGCGCTGTGGTCGGTCCGCAATGCCCTCCGCAATGCCGGCCTGCCTCCCGAGCGTTACCTGAAAACAGATCCTGAAACCTGCCAGTTCGCGCCGGCCACCGGCTGCTGGCGTGACACGGACGCGTTCACCGAAAAGTCCGCACTTGCAGAGACCTCCGAAGTCTTTGGAGACTTCGGAGGTCTGACCCGGGAGACCATTAGCCATTTGCAGGATGCCCTAGCCCTGCATCGCGGGGAATTCCTTGAGGGTGTTCGCGTGCCCGGTTGCCCGTTGCTCGAGGAGTGGTTGACTTTCGAGCGGGAGCGCTGGCGTCACCGGTACCTGGAAGCCTTGGATCGCCTGGTTCAGGCGCTTATCGCCCGCAGGGAGCACGACGAAGCCATCGCCTACAGCCGCGAGATCCTGCGCATCGATCCCGTGCGTGAGAGCGCGCATCGCCAGTTAATGCAACTGTACTGGCTCACCGACCGGCGCATCATGGCCCTGCGCCAGTACGAAACCTGCCGGCAGCTCCTGCAGGAGGAACTGGGCATCGAGCCGTTGGCGGTCACCCAGGACCTGTACCACCGCATCCGCGACGAGGAGCCACCACCAGACGAACCCGGGACACTTTCTTTCCCGCCACCCGTGTCCCCCCTGCGCCGGTTCGTTGGACGGGAGCCGGAGTTGACCTTGCTGCGAAACTGCTTCGCAGAGGCACCATCAGGTCGTGGACGCCTGGTCCTGGTGGCCGGCGAAGCCGGCATCGGAAAGACCCGGTTACTGCAAGAATTCGCCCGGCAGGTTGGGAACCGGGCCGGCCTGATCTGTTGGGGCAACTGCTTTCCTGGTGAGCAGGGACTGCCCTACCAGCCCCTCATCGAAGCGCTGCGCAGCGCCATCGGGCAACTGGATCCAGTGAAACTGAAGGGGTTACCGGCCATCTGGTTGCACGAGGTGAGCCGGCTGGTGCCTGAACTCGCAGAGCATATTCCACCGCTGACGGCTGTCCCGCCGTTGCCGCCAGAGCAGGAAAAAAACCGGCTCTACGAAGGCATCGCCCAGTTCCTCATCCACACCGGTGCCTTCTCCGCCACGCAAGAGGGTGGTGCGGTGTATCAACCGTCATCGCACCGGTATGCCCGGCGTCTCCCCCAACCACTGATCCTCTTCCTGGACAACCTGCAGTGGGCTGATGAATCCACCTTCCAACTGCTAGGGTTCCTCGTTCGCCGCATCGCCCCGGCCGGCGCTCTATTCGTCGGCGCCTTTCGCCCGGAGGATACCCTGGCAGATCATCCGCTGGTCCGGCTGGAACGGACGCTGAGTCGCGAGGGCCTCCTGGCGCGCATGGAACTGTCGGCCCTTTCGGAGTCGGATGTCGTGACCATGGTGATCAGCCAGACCGAACGGGACGTGCGGACGGAGGAACTCGCCCGCTGGCTGTACCGCGAATCGGAGGGCAACCCGTTTTTCATCACGGAAATGGTGCAGGCCCTGCTAGACGAGGGGCTGCTGCGCCAGGGACCGCAAGGCACCTGGCGGCTGTCGCCTGGCCTGATGGCGCGGATCGGTGCCGGAATTCCCATCCCCCAGACCATTCGCGACGTGATCCTGTCGCGGATCCACGAATTGGAACCAGAGACTCGGGACGTATTGGCTCTTGCGGCGGTCTTGGGGCGGCACTTTCGGTACAATGTGCTTCGTCAGGCCAGCGGTCTGCCCGAGGCCCGGCTTCTCGACTGCCTGCGGGCTATGCTCGACCGGCGGCTGATTCGGGAGCAAGAAACGGGACGCTACGAGTTCACCCACGACAAGATCCAGCAGACGGTTTACGATGTGACACCCGAAGCCTTCCGCGCCTACCGACACAGGCAGGCCGGCACTGCCCTGGAGCATCTGTACGCCGAGAACCCAACCCCGGTCATCGGCGAACTGGCCCGGCACTTCCGACGCGGCGGAGAAGAGCAGAAAGCCTTCACGTATCTGGTCCAGGCTGGCGACCGCGCATGGGCACTCTACGCCCATCAAGAGGCCATACGCCACTACCAGCGCGCTGTTGACCTGGGTTGGCGATTGCCGCAGGTCTCACCCGCCACTCTGGCCGCCGTTCACGAGAAGATGAGCGACGTTGAGTCACTGATCGGTGCATACGCGGCAGCAATGTCCAATTGCGAAAGGGCATTGGATCTGGCCGGCGACGCGGCTGTGCCCTTGACCAGCGCAGTGCTGTGGCGCAAAGTCGGGCGGCTGCGTGAGAGGCAAGGTGACTATGAGGGTGCCCTGCAAGACTTCGAGCGCGCGTCCCGGGCCCTGCCTCCCGGCCGCTCGCCCACCGCACGCCTGGAGCATGCCCGCCTGGGGCGGGAACGGGCGTGGGTCTACATGCGCCAGGGCCATTACGATCAGGCTCGACGCCGGCTCCGGGCGGCGATAGACATGATTGAGTCCGACCCGGGAAGCGAAGCCCGACGGGCGCTGGGCCGGCTGTGGACGGTTCTGGGCATCGTGGACTGGTATCAAAGCGACTACGCTGCGGCGGCGGCGGAGCTGGAGCAAGGCTTGCGCATCAAAGAAGCCATTGCCGACGACTATGGAATCGGGCAGTCGTACAACAACCTGGGTCTGGTCTACCGCAGCCTGGGGTTCTATGAGAAGTCGCTGAGCTATCACAACCGTGGCCTCGCACTGCTAAGGAAGATCGGGGATGTGGCCGGCCAGGCCAGTTGCCTCCACAACATTGGCCTGGTGCACCACAATCGGGGTGACTATCAGGCAGCCATCGACTGCTACCAGCAGAGTCGGGAGCTATTCGAGCAGATCGGGTTCACCACAGGCCTGCCGGCGGTGTACAACGACCTGGGCGAAGCCTATCTCGGTCTGGGTGACGAACAACAGGCGCTGCGCGATCTGGAAAAGGGGCTGCGCATCGCGGAAGAAGCCGGCTCGCGCATCGCACTGTCGGCGCTTCACAGCGCTCTGGCTGCCGCTCGACGTCGCATGGGGGAGCACCCGCCGGCGCTGGAGCATGCGCGGCAGGCGCTGCACCTGGCTGAGGAGACGGATGTCGGCTACGATCGCGCAGTGGCGCATCGCATCTTGGGAGAAGTCCTGGCAACAACGCAACCCGATGAAGCGCGCGCTCACCTGCAGCGCAGTCTGCAAATCGCTGAGTCGTTGGGCGAGCGCACCGAACTTGCGAGAAGCCGGCGTGCGTATGGACAGTTCCTCTGTGCTCAGGGCGACCGGCGTGGCGTCCGTTACCTGCAACAGGCCCGCGACCTCTTTGCCGAATTGGGCGCGCGAGCCGAGATGGAGAAGACGGAGAAGCTGTTGAGGAACGCAAGACGCAACACGTAGCTGTGACGCCTCACATGGCGCGTGTTGCGTACTGCATAGTGCGTATGTCCCCTTCACCCACCCCGCCGCTGGACTAGTCAGGCGTCCACAGACGGATACCGGTTACGCGTTTGAAGTCCTCGTCATTGCTGGCCAGGTCCGCGAGGCTGTGGCGGCGCATGACGGCCAGAGTAATGGAATCGTCGGTGAGCAGGCCGAAGTCATCGCGAAACTGCTTGCTGGCGTGGATCTCCCGGTAGGTCACGTCCAGAATGTTAATACGGGCACGGCTGAACTCGCCGGGGATCTGCTTGTAGCGGGTCAGACTACGCACAGCATCGGGGTGCTGTTTGAGGTAGGAGACTACCTCGCGCGATGAGAGCTGATAGCGATGGCGAGCTTCCACCACCATGGCCCGGTGGATCACGTGTGCGGCTTGAAAGGAGGAAGTCAGAAGCTCGATTTCTCGTCGCGCCGACCTCTCAAGTAGAGGTGCCGTCAGCGTGTGGAGAGGCTCGATAGTGGAAAGTGAGTAGCTCAAGATGTTGGCGTCGGCAAAGATACGGGCACCTTTGGGGATATCGGCCAGATTCATTCGTCGTTCTCTTCCAGCAATATCCAGAGGTTCTCCGGGCTCAGGAGCTCATCTTCTATGACATCACGCCATATCTCAGGCTCCGTATCAGCAAACATGGTACGGATACGCTCCACCGCGGCCAGGGCCTCCTGATCGCCTTCAGGCGTGGGCGGCGGTTCCTCGGGCCAGGGTTCCTTCAGCGCCTCCCGCCAGGCGCGGAACGCTTCGTACTCGACGATGGGCACCAGAGCAGCCACCGGCCGGCCATCCCGCTCCAGGATCACCGGTTCGTGGCCGAGGGTCTCATCGTCCACGGCCAGTGTGTAGGGAGCTCGGGACTCGCGTAGTATCACCTTCTTCATCGCTCATCACCTCGGAGAGCATTGTAGCATGAGGGAGTGTCCTGGTCAAGCCAGGCTGACGCGAACTTCACCCGTGTGGGGAGCTTTCTTTCTGCTTTCGATTGTAACGGTTTTGAACCTTCACGTAAGTTTCACATCTAACCCTCGCTTCTAAAACACCTTCTAAAACACCCCTGTGCTATACTGGCAGACAAACGGCCAACGCTAGCGTTGGTCACATCCCCTGTCTGCTTGCGAGAATACCATGACCCAACGGTCGAAACCGGAAAGCACAGCGTCGTCGTTCCTGCTCCGCCTGTGGCTGGAGCCGGCCGACGGCGACGAACCGCCGGCCCTGCGCGGCTACATCCGTCACGTGCAGAGCGACGCCGAACGCTACATCACCGGCACCGACGCCATTCTGGCGTTCATCGAGGACAAACTGCCGGCTGAAATGAGAGAGCACTTTGTCGAGACACCGTAGCCGTCAAGGGGCTCGTAGCAGTACGCACTATGAGCATCGAGAGGGGTCTGCTATGAAGACGCTGCACACTTTCACATCTCGTTCCCACAGGACCTGGCCTGTGCTGGGCTCCCTGTTGCTGAGCATCCTTCTGCTCACCCTCGCCGTGGCCGGCCTGGCCCGTGCCGCCGCGCCACCTGACCCGGCCGACCAGTTGCGGGCCGCCTGGGAGCGCGCCCGCGACGCCGGCTACCAATTCGAGGCCAGAGTCGAGCAGACCCTCTTCCCGCTGCCCGTGTGGAGCCAGTGGGGCCATTCCGAGGAACAGGTCAACTTTTATCTGGAAGGTGAACTGGAACGGCTGGACCAGCCCTCGGCACCAGGCTTCCCCCCGTTCCGCACCCGCACCCGGGTCTGGCCCGAAGTCGGCCGGCCCAATCCCCTGGTGGCCGATGCCGTGGCCGCCGTCAATCCCGGCGCTGTCGAGCCGATGATGGAGATCGTCCAGGAGGGGGACAAGGCTACCGTGCGTCAGGCCGGCCAGGAAGCGCGCACCGTCCAGATCCCTACGGGCCTCGTCGCCCCCCAGGGGGACTACCTGGCCTACCTGGAGGCAGCCCGGGATGTCGAGCCTATCCCCGACTGCCCCCTGCCCGACGGCGCCTGCTACCGTTTCCGCGTGGACGGCCCGACGTTTGCCCGTGTCCTGCGCGACCGCACCGAGCGCCAGTACGCGGCCGACCTGCCCCCCAACGTCCACCTGGCACCTTCACCCCTGTTCCAGCAGATGACGGGTCAGGGCGAGCTGTGGGTGGACACCGACGGCTTCCCGGTCCGCCAAGTGCTTGACCTGGAGTTCCCACAGGTGAGCGATGACTACGGCGCGAAGGCGCACGTGGTGGCGGACTTTGAAGAGGGAACTAGGGGAACTGCCCAAGCGGGAACTAGGGGAACTACAGGAACTCAAGGAACTGTGGCAGGGAGTTCCCTCAGTTCCTTGAGTTTCTTTAGTTCCTTCGTCATTGTTCTTCTCATCGTCTGCGGTGTAGTTCTCCACCGTCGCCGTAAGATCGTCTATACTACCATCGTCCTGCTGGTCATCACCTCCATGCTCGGCGGTCCGCTGTACTCGGGCTGGCGAATGAACCGCTTCTTTAGGATGCGCACCATAGAGGCTGCCGAATCAGGGTCGAACGATGAGAGGCGAGAGACCGCCGACGAAGGACCAACGACCAATGGCATCACGGATCACGCTGCCGGTACTGGCGAACCACGGGACGATACGGTCCAGGCTTTCTTCCGCGAGTTGGAGCGCGCCATGGAGCCCAACGGGGCGCTGCCCGGGCACGCAGTGGGAGAGCAACCACCGGGCCGTGATCCACGCCTTGCCGGACTCTTCCGGCAGACCCTGGGGCCGGAGGGGGCGAGATTGATGGCGCAGGGAGCGCGCGATGAACTGCCGCCCGGTGGCTGCTACGAGGGTGACCTGGATTCTGACGGCGATGGCCTCTGTGATGGCTACGAGACCGACCTCCTGGGCACAGATGACACTGAGGCCGACACCGACCGTGACCTGATCACCGACACCCTGGAGGTCGAGGGCTTCCCCTACGCCGGCAAAACGTGGTACACCAACCCCCTGGTAGCCGATAGCAACCGGGACGGGTTGACCGACTACGCGGAATGGCCGGAACCGGTCGGCGAGGCTCCCTCGTGGGACCCCGACGGCGATAACCTGCCCAACGTCTGGGATGACGACAATGATGGTGACGGCGTCATAGATCGCCTGGACATTTCACCGTGGAGCTATTCAGCGTACATCGCTCGGGGCGATCGCTACAGTTTGGACGTGGATGCAGAAGGCCAGGCGGCAGAAACCCTCAGTCTCGAGTTCCAGGTGCAGCCCCAGGACTCCACCCACCTGCGCTACGCCATGCGGACCCTGGACTGGCCCAACTACGACGACAAGGGCCAGATCATGGACCTGGATGCCTCTGTGGACGACCTGACCCTGATCCCCATGCTGGAGGTGCTGGCCTCGGCTGAGCCGCAGAATGCCTCTGAGTACGCCATCAGCGTCGTCAAGAACCCGGACAACGCAACCAAGTCCCGTTATCCCTGGAAGCTCTACGCCCCGATCACGGTGGACGACGCCGAGGGGCGGCCCGCCGCCTTCCACGCCAAGATGGTCTTCCAGGGCGGCGCTACCATCCAGACCCAGTCCCGGCTCGTCTGGCTCGTCCAGGCCAAGGACGACACCCAGATCAAGGAAAAAGGCGTCCCCGGGTCCCAGGTGATCCACATCTACGACGACGATTTCCGTGTGGCGGGCCTGAAGGTCAGCCGGCACGGCGGCACTGAACTGGCCTTGCTGGGCACGCCCCACGAGGAGGACAACGGGGACGTGGCCATGCTGTTACTGGCCCTCTCCCAGACCTTCCTGGTGGGCCGCGAAGACCTGACCCTGGAAGAAGTGGAGCGCCGCTTCCAGAGCAACGACGAACAGAAGCGATGGGGCATCACCACCACTGTGCGGGTCATCCGCAACGCCTATCCTCACATGGATGCGGCCATTGCCGACACCATCGCCAACACCGCCAAGACCCTCCTGGCGGAGTACAACACCTCGTGGCGGCCGGCGCTCCTGGTCGCTTACGAGGATAAGGTGGGGTTCGCCGGTCTGGACGATTTGCTGCCCGCCGGTGGGGGACCCCAGGTTGCGGGTACCAGCGCCAGCTTTGACCTGGACGCGGCCACGATGATGACGCTCCGTGGCCTCAAGCTCAACCAGTACCAATATACCACCCAAGGGTGGGTGGGCATGGAGCTGGGAGAGATGCTGGCCGACCTGGATGATCGGTACGGCGGCGACTCAGACGTCACGGACGAACTCCTGCGCAGCATCAAGCTCCTGTGGATGGCCTGGGTCCAGGGTCTGGCAAACGTCGTCCGCGCGGGCGCTGTCAAGGTCAGCTACCCGAACATCCTCGAAGATGACGTCATCGTCAAGGAGTTCCGTGGCTGGGTCCACAAGCTGAAAGGCGTCGTTAAGAAGGTGATACAGCCAAAGTTATTCTGGGAGAAAGTCCAGGGTGGCTATGGCAAACTCTCCAAGTTCATCAAAGACCATCCCAGGTGGTCTACAGCCATTGCCATTACCGTCATCGTCCTCATCCTGGTGGACCTCTACTTCAAAGGGGTTGGCGAGACGATGAAGCACGTCATCATGGGGCTCAGCGTTGCCTTTGCAGCCTATGGCCTTGCTGAGGCGGCAAAGAAGAGTGGGGGCTTTCTCAACCTGATCAAGGGCAAGGCCGCTAACTTGAGCAAAGCCGTCGTCATTCTGAACGTCATCATTCTGGTGGTCGAGGTGGTCCTGATCTGGTATGCCTTCTTCAGTGCCACAGCCAACGTATCAGGCCCTGCCTACTACATGGCCCTCAGCCTGGCCATCGGCATGACCATCCTGGCGGTTGCCCTCTTTGTCCTCTCCTTCTTCGGCATCGGCCAGGTCGTCTCCCTTCTGCTGGCTATTGCCGACTTCATCGGCAGCTTCTTCGGCGTCAATGTCAGCAACTGGATTGCCGGGTACATTGGCAAACAGTACCTGACCGTCAAGGTGATTACAACTCTGGACCCGGACAGTATCGATTTCAAGTCCAAGGAGGCCACCTGGCAGGACCCGGCCGCCGGTGCCGTTCCAGGTAATGAGCTGACCCTGCGCGCCGAGCTGAAGGGGATGATTGTGCCCGAGGGCGGCGGCAGCCTTGAGGGCGGCGGCAGCCTCGACGATGCCTTCAACTCCAACCTGCAAGGCAGCATGGTAGCCACCGGAACCAACGATGTTTACGCTCACGCCGATGGCAATATCCCTACGAAACACAAAACCTCGACGGGGGCGGAGTTCGTCAACGAGACCAATGCCTACTTCAAGCCCCAGCACCCCGGCGTGGACCTGCCAGCCGATCTGGCCGTGCAGGTGAACTACACTATCCTCTACAAGTTAGGCCACGGCTGCGAGTTGGGCTACTGTGCGTGGTGGGAGGACGCCAAGAAGGATTCCGGGAGCGCAACCAGCGACCC
>JBHIAO010000112.1:0-13767 GCA_046758565.1 Anaerolineae bacterium | reverse complement strand
CCAATACCCAATACCCAATACCTAGCTGCGGCGCGTGTAGATCACCCGGAACAGGGCCACGGCCAGGCGACAGTCTCCACATTCCGCCTGGAGTTCCTCTGGGCCGAGAGGCTCCAGGTGTACCTCGTAACCTATCGCCTCGTATAGTTCCACAGCTTCCTTCAGGCGCACCGGAGCAGCGACGAACCGTCGTGTCCATCCCTCACGAAGAAGCTCTTCCTCGCTCTTCCTCCTGGTCGGTAGGCCCGGTGACTGCTGATCATGGGCCACTGGCTGCGGGCCTTCTGCGCTACGAACGTCGACCATTGTAAGTTGGTCGTTCATCAACTCACAACGCGGAGTTCGGCGGCCGGCGGCCTGTCCTGAGCATTGTCGAAGGGTCGGCCGTCGGCGGTCGTCTGGCCCAGTCGCTCTTCCAGCCGGCCTTCCTCACGCAGCTTTTCGAGACGACGGTGGGCCAGGACGGCTGCACCGATCGCGCCCGTGTACTGGACCAGGTCCCCCGGTGGGACGTTGACGTCGGCGTTCAACTCCTCGCTCACCACGCGGACCATGGTTTCGAAGCGCAAGATACCTCCTACCAGGGTGAACTCAGGCTCCATCCGCACCCGCTTCATCAGTTGCACCGACCGGCCAACCAGCGACACGATGGCACCGTGCATGATGTCGGCCGGCGCTGCACCGGTCGAGACGTGGTTGATCACCTCCGACTCGGCGAAGACTGCGCACACGCCGGAGATTGGCACCGCTTCCTTCGAGGTCGCAATCAAGGGACCGAGCTCTTCGATGTTGTAACCCAGGTAAACAGCCGTCTTCTCCAGGAAAGCCCCCGTGCCGGCGGCACACTTGTCGTTGAGCCGGAAGGACCAGACCTTACCTCTGCCGTCCAGCCGGCTGGCCTTCATGGTCTGGCCCCCTACGTCGAGCACTGTGTGAGTGTTGGGGAAAAAGAAGCGCGCGCCTCGGGCGTGGGCGGTCAGGTCGGTCACCTGAACGTCGCGGAAGGGTACCTGGTAGCGTCCGTAGCCGGTGCTGATAACGTAGGCCACATCGTCTTCCGCCAGCCCGGCTTGGGCCAGAGCCTCTTCATAGGTGCGGGCGGCTGCTTCCCCCAGCCGGAATCCAGTGTTCATCATCCCTTTGCCTGCCAATTCGCCGTCCTCTCCCAGGATGATAGCCTTAGTGTACGTGGATCCCACGTCGATGCCGGCGGTGAAAACCATCAGGCTACCTCCCTTGCCCCAGCCGCTCGTCCTGAGTGTTGCCTGTCCTGAGCCGTGTCGAAGGGTCGAAGGGGGATCCGGCTGCTCATGATGCGATCCAGGGCGAACAGGCCCGCTCCCAGCGCCCCCATGTAGTGAGATTCCTCACTAACATTCATCTGAAGACCGAGCATCTCGTTCAACACCTCCACCATCCCGCGATTGCGGGTCACACCACCGGTAAAGGTGACCTCTTCTTCGATCCCCACTCGCCGTAAGAGCGAGATGGAACGCGTGGCGATGGAACGGTGCACGCCCAGCAGGATGTCCTCAATCGTCTTGCCCCGTCCCAACCAGGAGAGCACCTCAGACTCGGCGAAGACGGTGCAGGTGGTGCTGATCTTAACCGGCTTCTCCGCCCGCAAGGCGGTGGGCCCTAGCTCGTCAAGAGGGATCTCCAGGGCGTAGGCGGCCATCTGTAGGAAACGCCCCGTGCCGGCCGCACACTTGTCGTTCATGCAGAAATCCAGCACCTCACCGTCAGAACGGACACGGATGGCCTTGGTATCCTGACCCCCCATATCCATCACCGTGCGTGTTTCGGGGAACATATGCACGGCTCCGCGCGCGTGGCAACTGATCTCCGTCACCTGAGTGTCACCGAATGTGACTTTGTAGCGCCCGTATCCGGTACCCACGATATACGCAACGTCCTCTTCCTGAATCCCACCCGCCTCCAGGGCAGTCACGAAGGCTTTCTCGGCCGCGGTAACCACATTCGCGCCGGTGTCAACCAGGGCGCGGCTTACTATCCGCTGATCTTCGTCAATAAAGATTGCCTTAGTCTGCGTCGACCCAACATCAACCCCTGCTGCGTACGCCATGAATCTCTCCTTTCAACCTTCCACATACTATTCTACAATCGCCGCCCTCAATCTCTTGGTGTCCAATCCTTCGAAGAAGGCGTCAATGCGGTTCTTTAGCTGGGCCTCGGAGACCACCCGCTTGTCCATCATGTCCGATTCTATGTACAGGGTCAGTACGTCAGTCTTCTCCATGACAGCCCGGCGATTGTCGGCCAGGCCGGTGGAAACCGTGCGACAGCTCTTGATGGGGTGATACACAATCCCGTCCACTTGATATGAGTCCACCATCTCGATCAGCGCACGATCCTGGAAGAACATGCTGTCCATGGCATGGCGCACACTGATGAGCACCCCTTCCGCCAGGCTCTCCAGGGGGCGGTCCAGATCGTACAGGAACCCCAAGTCCGTGCCACCGGCTGCGAACCACAGGTAGGTGGAGTTCACGAACACGCCTCCCCATTCGGCAAAGAGCTCGTAGAAGCGGCGGAAGATGGGGTAGCAGGGTACGCCCACGAAAATCAGGCGATACTTCTCCTCGTGCAACGTTCCGATGCCGTGGGCCGCTTTGTACTCCATTTCTTCCACCAGCTCCCGAAAATAGTTACTGCCTTCGGGGGTCCCCCGTAGGGCATTGACGACGCCCAGGTAGATCGTTCCGTCGGTGAGGGCGTTGAAGAGGGCCGGCGTGCTCTTGTTCAGCTCCAAGACCTGCTGCCAGCCCCGGCTCATCTCATTAGCGTGCTGCATCACCTCCCGGAGCCTGTCGATGTCGAACTTCTTGCCCGTGATCTCCTCGCACAGGGTGATGAGCTCACGGATCTGGTGCTCCACGTAGCGCCGGTCGCGCTCGAAGTCTGGGTCACCCGGCCAGGTCTGCCCGTTCGCACGTCGGGAACCGGGGACATCCAACGTGAACACGGGGATGTGGTACAACCGCTCCCAGATCTCAGCCCACTTGATGTAGGTGTTACAGGCGTTTGTCAACACCGCCACGGTGGGTTTCGGGATGCGACCCATGGGATGTTCCCCTTGGCGCAGTTGAACAGCTACATCGGCCTTGACGTAGCCGCAAATGTCAGGGGAGTAGCCGTAGTCCTCGGCCTCGTTCAGATAGTCCAGTGCCACCCGGCGCACGGCCGTCTGCAGCGAGTTGATCTCCGGGAACACTGTATGGAGATCGAAAACTCGTAGGATTTCGGCCATGCTGCCCATCACGAATACGTAGGCCGTGTGCTCATTCCGATCGCCAGCCGTGGTAAGGGTATGGAACCACTCGCGGAACAGCCGGCCACCCTCTCGGTTACCTCTACCCACGATCTCCTGTCCATCCGCCTTCTCTGCCATTGTTCCATCCTCCCCGTAGAGAATTGTGAATTGTGAATGATGAATTGTGAATTGTGAATGACAGCCGACACCAACCCACAATTCACAATTAGCAATTCACAATTCACAATTCACAATTTCCTTGGCGCTCAGTCAAACAAGATATTCTCAACAAAGGTCTCAAGCTGTATCTGCAGGTGGTCAAAACTGGTCATCTTCTCCTCGAACTCGCTAAGGAAGTAAGGAATCTCGGCTTCGTCCAGCTCCCTGGAGTAAGCCACCTGCTCATCCAGTCCCGGCTCGCACATCTTGGCGGCGGTCACAATAACCGCCTCCGCCCCAGCGTCCTCGATGCGCTGGAGAAGCATCTTCTCCTTAGGCTTCCGCAGGTCGTGCTGCACCGGGCTGTAGGAAGACTTTTCCAGGTACGCTTCAGCCAGGTTCATCAAGGGATCGCCTTCGACCGGCACGTCCTCCTCAATCCAACGCAGACCGATGAGAAGGTCGTCATCCACCACGTAGCACGACTGGGCAATGACCCGCAACAGGTCCAACGGTGGCTGTTCGCAGAAGCCACCCTCGAAGACCACGCGAATCTTGTCCTGCTTGCGGGCCGGCCGCGCCTGGATCTGCGGAATGAGGTTCTGGAGAAGTTCGTTGTGCTCTTCCCGGGGGATCACACTTCCCACGGCGACAAGAACCCAGGCTTCGTCGGCGGAGAGGAGCCAGGGTGTTTCCCGCTTGATGGCGTACAGCGCGCGCAACAACTGGCGGTTCTCGTTGAAAACCGTGATAGAATAGCGCAAGTCGTCGTCGCTCACCGGCCGGCCAACGACGCCCTCTATGTCCTGCTTGAGCCGGTCGTACTCATCTCGCAGGTATTGAGCAGCGTAGCCGGAGTTGGCATTCTGGGGGAGGTAGAGAATCTGGGACGAATAGGGGAGGTTTCTGCCCCAAATGCCGGCCAGGTTACGGGCCGCATCGCAGATGGGATGGGTGACAAACATGTCCAACTCCAGCCGGTCCGTCAAGGCCAGCTCCAGTGATGTGCGCAGGATGGAACACAAGTATGAGCCGAAATGAGAGTCGGCCTGCCGGGCCTCCACCTGAGCGCCCCGAACTTTCACAGGCAGCATGCCGGCGGCGTGAGCGATCTCTTCGGGGAAGTAAACCTGGAAGTGACCCAGCACTTTGCCGCCCCCCTCACGCCAGCGACGCACCGTCGGCATGTCCGGATCTTCCATCAGGTCTCGGCACAGTCCCAGAACCTCATCAAGCGGTTTGTCTTGCCACCCATCCAACACCTTCACGTTCAATCTCCCTTGTTGTCAGTGACAAGTAAACAGTAATCAGTCAACAGTTATCAGTCATCAGTGAAAACCTGCCCACTGAACACTGATTACTGGTCACTGATTACTGAATACTGATCACCGGTCCTTCCACACCGGCTTGCGCTTCTCCATAAAGGCCGCCAGCCCCTCGTGAGGGTCTTCCAACTCCATCAACTCGGTCAGATAGATAGCCTCGGCCCGCTCCAAGGCCGGCTGCAGCCCCAGCTCAAGGCCCTCCTTCACCGCTCGCTTGGTCAGGCGCAACACCGGCGCGCTAAGGGCAGTCAACTGGCTGATAAACTCGTCGACGCCCTGGGAGAAACCCTCGGCCGGCAACACCTGGTTGACCAACCCCACTTCCTTGCCCTCCGCCGCCGTGATCGCGCGGCCCGTCAGGATCAACTCCATGGCCGGCTGCCACCCGATGAGGCGCGGCATAAGGACCGCCGCCACTGGCGGAAACACGGCCAGTTGAATCTCCGGCTGCCCAATCCTGGCACTCTCCTGCGCCACAACCATGTCACACGCCATGGCCAACTCCCAGCCGCCGCCCAGGGCCGCGCCATTCACCGCCGCGACAACCGGCACCTCCAGGCTCATCACCTGCCGGATAGCATCGTGAAAAACGTGCAGCATCTCGTGAACCCGGTCAGCCGTGTGGTCCGCTACATCCACGCCGGCGCAGAAGGCCCGGCCGGCGCCAGTGATGACCAGAACCTTCAGCCTCTCATCGGCCGCCACTTCATCCAACGCGGCACAAAGCTCACGCATCATCGGAATGTTCAGCACGTTGAGGGGCGGTCGGTTCAGCACCAGCCGCGTGATCTGCTCCGTCTGTTCCAGTTCGATGAATTCGTAGTTCACGACCCCCTCCCATCTCAGTGATCAGTATTCAGTGATCAGTGATCAGTAATCACTAAAAACCTGCCCACTGAATACTGATCACTGGTTACTGATCACTGGTCACTGGCTGTTCAGGCTGCCTCCACACATGCCGCAGTATTCAAAGGCCGCCGGCAACCCCTCAGCACCACACTCTGGGCAGTCCCGCTCATATGGCCCCCAGACGAACTCGCTTGAGCCACCTTCGGCTGCGAGCTCGCGGAGCTGCATGTACCGCGCCGGCCGCTTCTGCACAAAGGCGCGCATGCCCTCCCAGGGCTCGTAGCTGGTGTAGTGCAGCGCCAGCCAGTCGCGGGCATGGCCGATAGTCTGGTGCCAGGCCAGGTCCTTCCAGAAATTCACCTGCTGCTTGGTGTAGCGGGTGCACTCTGGGAACTGATTCAGCAGCTTCTGCACCAGAGTATTCACAGCTTCGTCCAGCTTTTCCAGGCTAATGCTGTAACCGTCCTGGCCCTTTAGCGCCCTGCTGATCTGCTCAGGCGCAGCGCCTTCGATAAAGGTGCCGTCTTTCACCACCGAGGGCGCTACGTAGTTAACCAACCCCCACTCCAGCGCCTTCTGGGCCGGAATGCGCTCGTTAAGCAACAATATCTCTCTCGCGCGCCGGTCACCCACCGCCAGGGGCAGCCACTGGGTGGAGCCGCCTGAAGCTACACTGCCCACCCTGGTCCCCACCTGGCTAATCCAGGCATGCTCAGCTATGACAGACAGGTCACATGCCAACTGCGACTCGTTGCCCCCGCCCACAGCCATACCGTTGAGCCGGGCGATGACCGGCTTGCCGCTGTTCATGATGCTTTCGATGTAGGCTCTGAACAACCCCATATACTTCCAGTAGTCCCGAGGTCGGGTGGTGTACAGAGCCTCATACTCTTTCACGTCGCCGCCGGTGCAGAAGGCGTTGTGGCCGGCCCCAGTGAAGACGATCACGCCAATGTGATCGTCGAATGAAGCATCCTGGAAAGCAGTCGCCAGCTCTCGAAGGGCCAATGTACTGTAGGCATTGTAGTTGTGTGGTCGGTTAATGGTAATGGTAGCTACCCAATCCTGCTTGGTGTACAGGATATCCTGAAAGCCAAAGGCCTCGGCTGGTTTAGACTCGAAGTAGGTCATTTTCCTCTCCCCTTCTCAGACAATGATAACGCCCCGGCACTCAGCCCATTGTGCACCCAGTTGGGTCAGGGTTTCCTGGCCTAACTCCCCCTCCGCCAGAGGAAAGCGCCCCCTGAGCCTGGATCAGTGCCAGGCTGTCGGCCGCCGGCATAGCGTGCTCCAGGTGGTCAAACTGGGCATAGAATGCGCCATGCTCTCCCAGCAATGCCTGGGTAATCTTCATATCTCGCTTCCTCCACAGTGGTCAGTAACCAGTGATCAAAGACGACCGACTGATCACTGATTACTGATTACTGAAATCGCGGGTGCCACCTCGCAAACCTGGTCCACGTAGACCTCAGCCCGATCAGTCAACAGGTCGTGGTAGGCACGGAACAGCTCGACCGCATCATCGCCTCGCCAGTCCCCGGGCAGCAACTCCTGGGGCAGGTACGGATCTACAAACGGGAACTCGCGATACTCGTGAACCAGCATGAAACGACGGACGAAGCACTGCGCCGGAGATAGCTGGCCGTCGCTGTGGATCTCAGCCTGGTGGCGCTGATACTCGGGTTGGTACTTGTCGATGAAGGCAGCGTATCGAGCATTGACGGCCGGCAGGTCCCAGCACTGGGCGATCAGACTGTGAATAGCGGAGAAGCCCAGGTGTTGGGCGCGGAACACCTCAACGTGGCCAGTGATGTTCAGGGAGGTTGCGATCTCCTCGACCTCGTTCCGAAGATTATGGGGGGATATCCACACGCCATTAGTCAGAGGACCGCACCCCAGCCAAAGTAATCTCACCCGTAGCCGGTCCCGTAGCCGGCGCCGATCTTCAGGGATGGAATAGGCGACAAGATACCAGGATCCGTCCCAAGGTTCATTGCGCGGGGGGTGGTAAATCCGTTGGCTGCCCTCCTCCAGGAGCCTGTGACCTCGGGCTGTGAGCCCGTAATAACTCCCGGATCCGATGCGATGCATAGTCAGCCAGCCCTTACGAGTCATGCGCCACAGGACACTCCGCACAGCCGCCTCGGACAGATCCAACTGGCCGAGCAGTGTGATGAGGCTATCCACTGCAACGGGACCCTCCCGGAAGCGGAGATAGTCACCGTAAAGCGTGAAGACTTTGTCCTGAGATCGCATCGTCGTGGATTCCCGGATCACCTTTGGCAGAACGACGATTTCACTTTTCGCACGACCGTATTCCTAGTGAAAATTATATCTGGCGTTGTCTGGCGATACAACACCCCAAGGGGTAGTCTCAGTCACTGAATATCCTACCCGCTTGGGTGGGGTGGGAGATTGGAGATTAGGGATTGGAGATTGGAGAGTGGGATGCGTGCCGTAATGCGGGTACCCTCGTCCGGTCGGCTGTCGATCTCCAGGCTGCCGCCCACCGCTTCCGCACGCTCGCGCATAATCTGCAGACCGAAGCATGGCCAGGCGCTCCGCCTCGGGCGGTCTGGGTCAAAGCCACATCCATTATCCTCGATGGTTACCACTACCCACGCGCCGTTGGCCACGAAGCGAACCGATGCCCGCTCCACCTGGGCGTGTTTGCGCACGTTGGTCAGCGCTTCCTGTACGATGCGCACGAGCTGGAGCTCCGCCCCTGGGTCGAAGGGAAAGGCGCGCGCCTGGGGTGTGACGACGAACTCCACCTGTATACCGGTCTGTTCAGTGAAGCCCTGCAGGTACTCCCGTAACACTGGCACCAGGCTTCGTCCCTCGCCGATGGCAATCCGCAGCCCCAGGATGGCTTCACGCACGTCGGCGTAGACTTCCAGGGCCGCATCCTCCAGTTGCTGCAACTGGGCCTGGGCTGGCTCTATGTGTCCCGCTTGCAGAAGCTCCTGGACAGCCTGGGTCTTGGCGTTCACGTAACTGAGCACTTGCGCCAGGCCATCGTGCATTTCTCGAGCGATGCGCTCTCGCTCGGTGACCACGGCCAGGGCCTGGAGCTGCTGGTACAGGCGTGCATTCTCGATGGCAATCGCCGCCTGTGTGGCGAACATGGCGAGCAGCTCTTGGTCCTCCAGGCTGAACTCGCTGACACCTTTCCTTCGGCCCCGCTCAGGACATGCTTTGTCCGCCAAGTAGAGATTGCCCAGGGTTCGGCCCTTGAAGACCACCGGAACGCCGAGGAAGCTTTTCATGGGCGGATGGTTAGGTGGAAAACCTACTGAGCGCGGGTCTTTCTGGATGTCTGCCACACGGATGGGCCGGCCTTCCTGGAGTACGGCCTCAAGCAATCCGGCCCCCCGGGGCAGCGGCCCCATGCGCGCGCGTTCCTCGTGGCTGAGCCCAGAGGTGATGAGCGACTGGATGTGGCCGGCCTCGTCCACGATGCCCAGGGCGCCATAGCGGGCGTTTGCTAGCCGGCGACTGAGGTCCACGACCTTCTGAAGCACGGCCTCCTGCGAGAGCTCGGCTGTCAGGGACAGGCTGGCCTCGTAGAGCGCGCGCAACTGCTCGTTGCCTCGGCGTGCCTGACGTTCGAAGCGTTCGAGCCGGCGCCACAGAATCACGGCGAGGACGGTGGCGCCGGCCATCAGCAGGCCGGCTGTGACGACCTGGCCTACTTGCAGTGAGGAGGCAGGGACAAGCGGATCCAGGACGCCCGACCTGAATTCGAGCGCCGTGAAGAGCGCGATTGCGAGGATGATTGCCGGTGGTTTCAAGCGACCCAGGTTCACACCGTCTCCTAGCGTCAGATCTGGTTGCGCCGGCAGCCGACGGGGTTCAACCCCAACATGCCTTACAGCAGAAGCTTATCACCTCCTGGGATTTGCGTCAAATACGGGCCAACCAGGGCTTGCGCGCCGGCCCTAGACCTGTGTAGAAATCCGCCGCCTGTTGGAGCGAGAGCCTCTGTAATCTCAAGGTAGCCCCTCATCAAGCTCAAGACGAGCATCCTGAGTAGCTGCGAACGCAGCAATAGGCTGCCTTGAAACCCGCGTCGTTTAGACGCCGGGAATCGTTCTCGCTAGCCCAGGATGCCTTGGTTAGCGAGCACCGGACCTGACGGCTAAACGCCGCAGGTTTGAGCGTTACTGAATTCCTTGAGGAAGGCAATTCTTTACAAACAGAGCAAGATATCCTCACAGATAGAAGGGAACACGGACACAATCCAGTTTTCTTCTATCTTTGTCCGTGTTCCCTTCGACAGGCTCGGACTTGACACGATTTAGGACATCTCAGGACAGCGCCTGCACATCCGCGGTTCTCCCCGCCGACGCACGCAATACGCAGTACGCAATACGCAGTACTATGCATCACCGTCGGATCAACAATTCCCGCTACGGGGTTTGTAGTAACGACTTAAGTCGCCACTACGAACCAATCCCACGCGACGATAACGCTAGAACGGGAATTGCTGGGTGATTCCCTTCAGTCTCCTCGGCTTCATCAGGTCCCTGGCAGGCGTTCATACTCCTTGACAGTGGATTGATTATTCCTTATAATCAGGCTGCTCAAACCGTTGCGCAGTTCTGTTGCGGAGCCGTAACGAGGGAGTACCTGTGTCAGTGCCGATCACGCACATTGCCCGTAGAGAGTAGCTTTTTGTTGATTCCAACTGTCTCACGTGCCTTGAATGACCACCCCCGCATTGGCATGAAACGACCAGACTGGCTCCCGTCCTGACCTGACGTTGAATCAAGTTTACAATTTGAAGCTTGCTGCCGCTGCCGCAATGCTGAGTTTCTCTGCTGCATGAACCATGCCGAAAAGGAGGTGGAGCTATCAAGGATTCCGGCTATTGACCACTCAATGTCATTAAGATAAGACCTCCGAGGTCTCCAGTAGAGTTTCACAGGTGCAAACGGCGTTGTACTTGCTGTAGATTCTCGTCGTGCAAGAGCCACACGAGACCTCGGAGGTCTGGGCGCTTGCTTAACTTAATGACATTGACTGACCACTTGTCCCAGACGTCATACACGAACGAGCGAAAACCATCCAAAGGAGGAGATGCAATGTCACGCAAGACAAGATTGCTGCTTCTGGCTACGGTCGCACTACTGCTTGTCCTGATCATCACGGCCTGTGCCGCCCCCACCCCAATCGTGCAAAAAGTGGAGGTCACCAAGGAGGTCGTAGTTGAAAAGGTGGTGGAGGTGACCCCCGCGCCCATCGGCGGCGAATTGATCCTGTATGCCTGCCTGTTCGATCCCGACAAACTCCAGGTGCTGTTCAACACCTTCAAGGCTCAGTACGGCGTTAACGTGACCTGCCTGGACATGAGCAGCGGCGAGGCACTGGAGCGCATCCGTGCCGAACGGGAGAACCCGCAGGGCGATGTGCTCTTCGGTACGACCAACCTGTCCCACGTCAACCTGGCCGCCGATGGCCTGACGACCGCCTACAAGGGCGCCGGCTGGAACAAGCTCCCCGAGGGAGCAATCAAGGACTCGGACGGGTACTGGACCGGATTCTACTTCGGCGTGATTGGCTTCGCCTGTAGCCCGGAACGCCTGGAGGAGATCGGCGCTGAGTGCCCGGACTCGTGGCAGGACCTGCTCGACCCGGTGTACCAGGGTGAGATCGTGATCGCGAGCCCGGCGGCATCGGGCACGTCCTACACCGTACTGAGTGGGCTGTCCCAGATGTTTGGCGAGGACGGCGCCTTCGAATGGTACAAAGAATTCGACAAGAACGTCGCTCAGTACACCGAGTCTGGCAGCGCGCCGGGTAAGATGGCCGCAGCTGGCGAATTTGCCGTGGGCATCTCTTTCGCCCACGACATCCAGGTGCAGCAGGACAAGGGCTTGCCAGTGGAACTTAATTTCCCTCAGGAAGGTACGCCGTTTGAGATCGGCGGCATCTCGATCATCAAGGGCGCCAAGAACGAGGCCGCTGCGCAGGCCTGGGTAGACTACGTCTTCACTGAGGCCTTTCAGCGCTATCACAATGACGTGGCCCACCGCATCCCGGTGGTCCCCGGCGTGGGGCTCAGCGAGGGCAACATCGGTCTGGAGGACGTCAAGCTCGTCGAGGGTTACGATCCCACCGACTGGGCCGCCGAGCGCGACCGACTGGTGGCCCGCTGGCAGGAGGAGATTGGCGCGAAGCGATAGAGTTCAGTAATCAGTAACCAGTAACCAGTAACCAGTAATCAGTAGTCAGTAAGCAGAATCTGATCACTGATTACTGGTCACTGATCACTGATCACTGGTTACTGTTGACTGTTTCGATGACTAGCAGAGTACATACGCTCCCACGACGGTGGTCTGAACCGCAGCGACGGCGTATCGCGTTGTTGACGCTGATCGCTGTTGAGTTGCTGCTGTTGATTCTCGTTGGGACAAGACTGGTTCAGGTCCAGGCGGTCGAGGACCACCGGGAAATCATCGGCAGCATTGAGACGATCTATCTGCGCAACGAGATCGTCGGCGATCCGCCGCTGCTAGCGCTGGTCGTGTTGGGTATGGGGTTGGCACTGGCCTCCCGAAGGCTGCGCCGCGAGCCGATTCTGCTGGTTGCAGTGCAGGCAGCCACGGTCGGGCTGATCGTGTTCGTGTTGTGGCCGCTGGCCGAGGTATTCGCCGAGGGTTTCAAGGCCGGCCAGGGCGCGGAGGGCTTCTCGCTGCTACAGTTCGAGAAGTTGCTGGAGATGCCCATGGTGGCTCGCGCCGTCAAGAACACGCTGGTCATCGGCGTCATCTCGGCAACGCTCTCGACCCTGATCGGCACACTGGTCGCCTACACGCTGACGTTGACCGACGTGCCCTGGAAGCGCTGGCTACGCATTCTTACAGTATTGCCGCTCGTGTCGCCGCCCTTTGCCGTGAGCTTTGCGATCCTTCTGCTCTTCGGGCGGCGGGGGCTCATCACTTACGACCTGTTGCATATCACCAAATACAATGTCTACGGCCCGCAGGGCATTGTGTTCGTCCAACTGATCAGCTACACTCCCCTGGCCGCACTGATCCTGTCGGCCGTGTTCGCCTCGATTAGTCGCGATCTCGAAGAAGCAGCCGAAGACCTGGGCGGGCGCCCCCTGTACGTTCTGCGCACCGTCACCTTCCCCCTGGTCATGCCGGCCATTCTGACGGCCGCCTTGTTGAGCTTCATCTCATCCATCTCCGACTTCGGAAATCCAATGCTCATCGGCGGCGGCCACCAGATGCTGGCGACGCAGGCCTTCATTCAGATGATCGAGTTGTTCGATCTGCAACTGGGCGCAGCACTGGCCATGCTGCTGGTCGTGCCGGCGCTGGCGGCCTTCTTGCTGCAGCATTGGATCACCAATCGTCGATCCTACATCACGGTCACCAGTGGCGCACGGACGGGCTTCATCCGCAAGCTGCCGGGCTGGCTCAAATGGCCCCTGTTCGGCCTATGCGTCTTCCTGGCCATGTTTAACATCCTGCTGTACGGTTCAATCTTCGTCGGGGCGGCCGTGAACGCCTGGGGCTTTGACTATACGCCCACCTGGCGCAACGTCTACGGCCTGCTGAGTGCGGTCTCCATGCTGCGCAATTCTCTGATAGTGTCGGTCGGCGCTGGGATCGTCGGGGGCATCATCGGCATTCTGATTGCCTGGCTGGTGTCGCGCCAACGGTTCCCCGGGCGGGGGGCGCTGGATTTCTCGGCCACCGTGATGTATGCCATTCCCGGCACAGTGATCGGTATCGGGTACATCATCGCCTTCAATGCCGCGCCGTACTTCTGGACCGGCACGTTTTTTATCATCATCGTGGCCTTCGCGTTCCGCCGTTTGCCCGTGGGCTTGCGCACCGGAGTCGCGGCGGGGAAGCAGATTGATCCATCGCTGGAAGAAGCTTCGCTTGACCTCGGGGCGTCGCGCTTCCGAACCTTTACCTATGTCACCTTCCCACTGTTGAGCCGGGCCTTCTTCGCTGGTGTAATCTACATATTTATCAAAGCGATGACTGACCTGAGCGCGGCTGTGTTCCTAAATGCCGGCCGCACGCAGCTCTTCACCGTGCGCATGTTTAGCGTCATGATTCGGGGCACGCCCAGCGAAGCGGCCGCCTTCGCCGCGCTGCTCATCGTTATCATCTTGATGGCGCTCGGTGTGCTGAG